>JAJFMB010000176.1 GCA_021772355.1 Chlamydiota bacterium
GATGAAGGAGACTTTAATCACTATCTTGAAAGATCTCTTCCCTTCCAGCTCAGCTACCCCGATCTTGAGCCGCCTGCAAGAACAACGACTGTCAGCGCACCACTTCCATCCACTTCCACAGCTTTAAGTGCGCCAGTCGAACAGATCGCACCCGCTCCCCCGACTTCCACGGCTTTAAGTGCTCCGGTCGAACAAATCACATCCGGAATGGAGAAATTGTTGCGTCAGCCAACAAAAAATAATGTTGCTAAGATCGCACTACGACAAACCCTTTGGCACTTAGAACAGTTAAATGGATTTTTAAAAAGTGATGCACATCGCTCAGACCATCTATGTTTATGGACCGTCGCAAGCCACTGCGCCTGGGCGATCGAGCAAGCTCTTTCCTACAAATTGCTTTCTCAGGGAAAACCAGTTCCCCCCGGACACAATTTAAGGTTGCGCTATGACTCCTTTAAACCGGGAGAGAGATATTTCCCAGAGATCATTGACCAACTTTACCTTTTCAATCACTGGTCGCGCTTTCCTTTGGAGGGGCATGCAGAACGCAATGCTTTAAGCACAATTCTTTCTAAACCACGTCTCCCCAAACTATTGTTAAAAATGGTGCAATACTCTGAAGGAAAAGACACGACCCCCCCAGATTTACAAAAAATGCTTACTAATACGTGTACTCTTATTCATGAAGCGATAGACCTATCGCCACAAGAAGTAGAAGAAAAAAGTGAGATAACCGCCCCCATCACAATTGGCGAAATTAAACATGCTCAAGTCGCGCGGATTATCGAACAATTGAATGCGACTATTACCACCCTTCCTCCCGATACAAGAAGAGCGTGTAAACTCAAACAGGCACGTTCATCTCTGCACTTGCTCAACGAAATTCTTAATAATTTCACCAGCGCCACGACACCTCAACAACTCAATTCATCGGTGGTATGCACCCTAAACCTACTCCAGCACGCTATTTCAGAGATTCTATCCTATCATCTCCTATCCAATGGTCGTGTCTTGGATGATAAACATGAGATCTCTGTATTTGCCGCACAATTAGGAATAAACACAGGAGACGTAGGAGAGATCTTCCAACAATTTAGTCAGAAAGGGCGCTATCCCGTAAACTGTCCTGCCAAAGGCGAGGCGGCAAAACTCGTTGATGAGTGCGAAGTCTTATGTAAATCCCCCCCTATAGAAGATGGATTTACCCCTGTCACATCTAAGGTAGATTCCTTCGGATGGAAACTCCAGAATGCAGGCATAACCCCTGAAAAAATCAGAGAGAGATTAGAAGTTGTCGTATCAAAGAGCTGTGAGTTTTTGAGTCAATCCCTCAAAAAGTAAGGACTTCAAAAAGATCACTTATTATATCACTCTTATTTTTAAGAATATAAAACCCTTACCTCTAAAAAAAAGCCTCCCCATAGACTGTTCACTATTTAACACTGTTCATTTTATAGTGAACAGTGTTAAATAGTGAACAGTAGGAGTTAATAATGAAAGGTCGCTATCTTGTAAAATCCAATGAGCCACCGTTTATGAGCAATGTCTTCGCAGATAAGTCTGCCTTGATTTTAGACTGGCTTTTGATGTTTGGAATCGAGAAAGAGGAATTTTCATTAAGAGAAGCTGCCAAAAAGTCCGGAACGAGTTTGGGTCTTACTCAAAAAGTCTTTGAAGCATTAGTCTTACAAGGAATTCTTCATGCTACAGGGGTCAGAACCTCAAAAAAATTTACACTTAAACAGCCAGACCTTCTTTTAACTAAGTGGCTTGAATATTATAGAATCCAGGATAGGTGCAAAATGAAGACCTATCGCTCAGCTATTCAAGGAAAAGAAGAACTTCTTAAGTCATTGGAAAAAGCCGGACAGATTCATAAAGTCGTATTGGCTCTTCATTCAGCAGCAGAAGCTCATGGATTAAAGAATACAAACTTAAATACCCTAGAACTTTATGTCCAGAATCAGGACGATCTACCTAAAATTGAGGAAACTCTCCAGTTAGAACCTCAAGAGAGAGGGTATGAAGTTCTACTAATCAAGCCTTATTATAAGCATATACTTAAATTGCTTCCCGAAGATCAGTTAAAGGTCTGCCCTGCTTTATTAAATTTTTTAGACCTCTATCATTTTCCCTTACGAGGTCAAGAGCAAGCTGAATTTATAGCCCAACGCCATCCTGAACTAAAACGAATCTACAATAAAGGCAAATACTAATGAATTTGGCAAAAGAAGATCGTATTATTTCTGAATTTCTAAAATCACTTGGACCTTGGAATAAATATGTATCAGTTGGAGGAGGTTATGCACTTTTTATTTATAAGCTATACCTCTCTGATCAAAACTTAGGGTCCCCACCCATTGCAACAAATGATATTGATTCTCTCATACCCCGAAGAGTCCCTTTAGCGTCGAAAAAAAATATTGCAAAACACCTAAATGATGCCGGATTCACTCCTATCTTCAAAGATCTCGATATCCCTGCAACTGAAAGTTATGTAAAAGAAGTCGAAGGATCTGAAATAGAAATAGAATTTTTAACAGATTCTGCGACACGAAGTGATAGGAATAAGAATGTAATGGTATCAGGTGTCGTTGCTCAGCCTCTTAGCTATTTAACACTAAGTTTACAGACCACGGTGGAGTTTCAAACTTATTCGAAACAGAGTGGACGGGTTGTCTCTCCTGGAGCTTGGATGTTTCACAAAGGTCTTACATACACAAGAAGAAATAGCCGTTCAAAATCCCTTAAAGATTTGTACGGGATTTGGTATGTGACCACTCAACTCGGAAGCTATTCAACTCAAGCAATACATGAATTTATCATGCTATCAAAAAAATATTCTAAATGGTTTGACACTTTTCGAAAAAATTTATCCCAATTTATAAAGAAGACCTCTCCAATTGAGTGGTCTGAATTTGAATCGCAAGACCCGGAAGGCAAACTCAAAAAACTCCATTTTGAACGAGCAATCAATCACCTTATGTAAACATAAATATATAAGTTTGTTTATTAAGATAATATAAATTTTATTGAAAAACAAACTACAAAACTGTATTGTAATTCTTTTTCTTAATTATAAAGGTGTAGTGATGTTTGCATTAGAAGTATTGCCAGAGTTGGCAGAAAAATTAGAGATATTTGAAAAAGGCTTAAATTTTATTGGCTATGTGCCCATTGCAGGAACTTTTTCATCAAACGTAAGACGCGTTCTCGCAGTCGCAGAAATGGTAACAGCTGTTGCCCTAGGTGTTTTTGCTGCCGGCTGCTTTTTTACAGGTAATCCCATGGGGGCGCCCGCTGCTTATCTTGCTGCTAAATTTGCTGTTCACAGTGCAGCAAACGAATTCAGATCCTATTTAGAAACAATTCCGGGTGTGTCGTTATGGACTTGCCTACCCTACGATCTTATCTCTTATGCTTGCCTTGGCGGCAGAATCATTTCTTATATTGTTTAAATTTTAACCCCTGATTGCGACCTAATCAGGGGTTAAACCCGACTGTTCATAATATAGTGAACAATTAACTCTCTAATCTTTGTCTCTTGAGATCTTAAAAATGACATGCGACTCTGCAGCGAAATTAAAGAAAAAAATCACTGTAGGAGTTAGAAACGCCGTAAAAGGGATCATGATGAAAAACCATTGCAAGGTAGCATAGACAGGATTTTCCGATGTGTCGTAAAGGGTTTCAGATAATTGAGCTGAAATAACAAGAAGTATCAGCATAAGCACAAAAGGTAGAATCGAGATAATAAAGAGCAGTGTGTTAGAGAAAAGATCTTGCTGAAGACGTTTTGTGAGGTATTGGGAAATCAGCATACGGTTGAAACCTTTAAGCGCTATAATGGGCGTGAGAAAGAAAAGAGCTGCGATGCTAAAGATACACAACAGAAGCGATCCTAAATTAAGTAAGAATGGCCCAAAAGCCAGGACAACACCGAAGAAATCACCAACGTTAGGCAGCATCCTCAGCAACACGAAAATGCCAAGTGTCATCCACAGGATTAAGTAGCCAAGGACAATCGGAATAGCAAAGTATGAAGCGCCGATGATGACATCCCACGATTTTTTTAATATTTCAATATAGCTGACAGGCTTTCCCTTTACTTCGTCGTGATAGGCACGAATCATTACGATGCCGACCGACAAGAGCACTCCGATGGTCACGAAGATGGGGAGAAATGTCATACTCAAAGTGATCCATTCACCTGCCTGGATAGCAAGTCCTCTAAAAAACACCACCAATAGCCCACATAGAATTAGAGTAGTAAAAATCGTAAGTAGCTTAACTCTACCAAATGTATAGGCGAAGGAGCGATTGAACATTGTTTGAATATCGCCAAGCTGCATTGTTTACATCTCCTTATAAAGATATTTAGGACGGATAATAGGAGTGCCCTTCCCTTCTCTTGCTTCTAACCGCTCATATACAATTTGAATGGAAATTCCAACCACGCGTGCGATACCGAATAGCACCGTGTAATATACCGGATAAGGGAATCCAAATGCCGAAAGCACACTTCCGGAAACAGCGTCGACGTTTGGGTAGGGATTAGAAATTTTAGGATTTTCTTTTAGCACTTTAGGCCCAACGTCACGCAAAATTTTTGTCATTTTGACCAGAGGATGATCGGGATACCTTTCCTGTACTAACTTGTAAAAAATCGTAGCTCTCGGATCTTCAACGCGTAAAACAGCGTGGCCAAAACCGTAGATAAGCTCTTTATTTTCTAGTTTCTTACGGATAAATGCCTCCACATCTTCGGGTGAAGCATCTTTCCCAACCACCTCAATTACCTCTTCCACAAAATGCAGGCAATCTTGATTTGCTTTACCATGACGAGGGCCGCCCAACGCGCACATGGCCGATGCAATCGATCCGTACATATCCTGTAACCCGGAAGCCACAGTTTTCCCCACAAAGGCAGAAAGATTTCCTCCACCGTGATCATAGTGCAAGATGTTAAACAACCTAAAGACTTCTGTAAGCTCTTTAAGATTAGCATTTGGAACATTGAGCATCTGAGCAAAATTTTCCATATAACCGAGTTCAGGCTTCGAAGGGTTGCAAGGTTGCCATCCGGCATGATGATTGATCACAGTCGCTGCGATTTGAGGCGCTTTTGCAATCAAGTTGAGGCAGTCCTCACGATAGTCATCCACCCCTTCCAACATACCGGCAATAAGAATAGCCGAAGAGAACAGAGACATTGGATGCCCTTCTCTTGGCAACAGTCTAATGTGTTTGATCGTATCCTCTTTACATTGCGCACGCTTATGCAAGTCTTTTGAGAAAGCGGCAACTTCCTCTTTTGAACCCATTTTTCGGTTGTATAACAAATAAATCATCTCTTCAGGAGAGGCGTTCTGCATTTCCGTCAGCGGACGCCCTACATAATAGAGCCCTTTTTCCGGATCGACACTTGATGTTGGACAATACCCAACTGGAAAACCGCGCATTCCTGTTTCTAAATGATCTTCTGTAACTTCAAAGAGTGTTTTGCTCATAGTTTTTCCTAGCCTAGTAAATGTTCAATTGTATTACGTTCCTCTATTAGCTCTTGTTCAGACTTTTTGATCAAGGCTTTTAATGTCTCATTCAATTGCACATCCTGCACCACCTCATAATCTCCTTCTCCTTTAGAGCGGCAGGGAAAAGAGAACACGAGATTTTCATCTACTCCATAAGGATTTCCTTTGCTGTGAACACCTAAAGAAAACCAATCATTTTTCGATGTTGGTGTATTCAATGATCGAATCGAATCAATAATGGCATTTCCGGCAGATGCTGCTGATGATTTTCCTCTTGCAGAAATAATCGCAGCCCCCCGCTTTTGCACGATAGGCATAAACTCTTCCTCTAACCACTTTGTATCTTGAATGATTTCTAAAGGTGACTTTCCCTTTATTCGCGCATTAAAGTAGTCGGGAACCTGCGTTGAAGAGTGATTACCCCACACCATCACATTTGTAATATCAGAGCTTTGACATTTGGCAGCATTTTGGAGTTGGTAAGCCGCGCGGTTTTCATCTAGGCGCATCATCGAACAAAAGTTTTTCTTTGGAATCCTGGGAGCATGGCTCATAGCAATCAGGCAGTTGGTATTGCACGGATTACCCACGACTAACACTTTAACATTTTCTTTAGCCACTTCGTTCAATGCCTTGCCCTGTCCCACAAAAATTTTAGCATTGTCCATAAGAAGATCGGCTCGCTCCATTCCCGGGCCGCGAGGTTTGGCTCCCACAAGTAGTGCGTAGTCAATATCTTGAAACACAATATGAGGATCGCTTCCCACTACGACCTCTTGAAGCAGAGGAAAGTTGCAGTCATGCAGCTCCATCTTCACCCCTTCAAGAGCTGTCAAAGCCTCGGGAATCTCCAGGATATGCAAACTCACAGGCTGATCTTTTCCCAGCATTTCCCCACTAGCAATCCGGAAGAGCAAACTATAGGCGATCTGTCCGGCTCCCCCGGTAACAGCAACCCTTTTAACGACTTTCGACATAAATAATATCCTTGATACTCATGGTTTCTAAAATCCTCATTCTATGTACCGATCTCTTATAAATCAAAAATAAATTCCCTATCTGCATGACTATTGAATTTTAACCGTCAGAATGATAATCTCTTTGCCCTATGAGTTCCTTAGATCTTATCGAAATATTTTCCAGTGTCCAGGGTGAAACCAGTTTTTCTGGTTTGCCTACCACGTTTGTGCGTTTAGCCCGCTGCAACTTGCGCTGCTCCTGGTGCGACACCTCGTATTCCTTTGAACGGGGAACTCCTTATACTTTAGAAAGCATAGAAGAAACTATTTGTTCAAACGGTTGCTCGCATGTCTGCATCACAGGAGGTGAACCCCTCCTTCAAAAAAATGTCTATCCCTTGATGACGTCCCTTTGCGACCAGGGCTTCCAAGTTAGCATTGAAACAGGCGGATCTCTAAGTATAGAACATATTGATCCACGCGTCGTCACGATACTTGATATCAAATGTCCTGAAAGCGGGATGAGTGCTAAAAATCTTTGGCCTAACCTTCCGCTTTTGCGCCCTCATGATGAAGTGAAATTTGTTATTCAAAATCGTGAAGATTACCTCTTTGCCAAAAACATCTGTGCACAATACGACCTTTTTCAAAGACCTATGCACCCTCTCTTCTCTCCTGTCCATGACGTCTGTAACTCACAAGACCTTGTCGCATGGATTTTAGAGGACAAACTACCCGTAAGACTTAATTTGCAAATTCATAAATTTATTTGGTCACCAGAAACTCAGGGAGTATAGAGATGACAAAAGCCATTATTCTATTTAGCGGAGGATTAGATTCCACTGTAATGCTTGCTATGGCTTTAGATCAGGGCCGTGATTGCTATGCGCTTAGCTTCGATTATGGACAGCGTCATCGTGTGGAACTGGAGGCTGCTAAAAGCATTACGAAACACTATAACGTCCCCCACCATATTATCACCATCGACCCTTCCGCTTTTGCCGGCTCATCACTAGTTTCTGATTGTGCCGTCCCCACCAATCGCACAACAACTGAGATCGCAGAGAGTGGAGTGCCTAATACGTATGTGCCTGCCCGCAACACTCTATTCTTATCATACGCGCTTGGACAAGCAGAAATTCATGCAGCCGAAGAGATCTATTTTGGCGCAAATGCCCTTGACAACCTTCCCTATCCTGACTGCCGCCCAGAATTTGTAACGGCCTACCAAGCCCTAATCAACGTTTCCACAAAGCAAGCCATTGAGGGGTCCCCTCCTACGCTTGTTGCCCCCTTGATCCATTGGAACAAAACCGAGATCATCCGTAAGGGTCAAGCTCTCAATACCCCCTTGCACCTCACTTTGAGTTGCTATCAACCTTTTCCATTCAACGAGCCCTGCCAGGTGTGTGACGCCTGCAAGCTCCGGGAAGAGGCTTTTACAGCTCTTTAAACCTCTCTAGTAAATACTAATTACCTTTTTAAACTTAATAAAAGAAGTTACGACTTATGCGCCCTTCATTACATACCGTTTTCTATTTTTCCGCAGCTGGTGCTGTTGGCCTTGGTGCCTACCACCTCCTCTCAAACGATCAGCCAGCGAAACAAACTACTCCTCCCGAAACACCAGCTTCTTCAGAACTAGGTTCTCCTGCTGGAGGCTCCCCCATATTAACACCAAAGATAATCCCTGAAAGTGCAACAATGACAAACTCCGATACTCCTCAAGAGATGATGTCATACAGCGCGTTCCAAGATCTGTATCAGAGATTACAAACAATTCCTCTGAATGTAACAAGTGCGATCGCTAAATTCCTCAATACATATGGTAAAGAAGAAACATTCGGCGGAATCCGCCAAGAGTTTAAAGATATACTACTCCATCAAAGACAAGCTAAAAGCACCGAGTGGTTAGATCGCCTAATCGAAGCGATGAAATTATCAACAACAGAATGGGTAGACGTTTCGGAGCTATCTGTTAGATTCAAAGACGTAACAGAACACCCCACTTTCTACTCAGAAGACACAAAAAATGTTGTCAATAATGCTTTGGATCGAATTGGCCCTATAAAGCCAGATGTCAACCTTGCGACTTATCTCTGTCTGGAAGGAAATTATAATGTCGTGGAACAGAATGAGAATTACTATATCAGTTACCCTATTACACCAAAATGGAAGTTGTCAGATAAGGCTTCAGCCATGCTCAAAGAACTAGACAATGACAAGGCTCTTCAGACCTGGATAAATGCTGTCAAAGCCAAAGGATTCTCCCGCCAAACAGGCTGGAGCGACAAACATGGCATTCAACTCCTAAAAGAACAGGCAGCCCTAATTTCCTGCCAAAAATTCCAATGTGACGCTTTTGTGGTTAGGAGAGCGAAAAATCTTGCTAGAGACGTCATTTCCTTCTACTTCACAGACGAATTACCCACTGAACACCACTAATCTTTAAATAACTTTAATCTCACATTAATAATAAAACGATATAATTAAGAGGTAACAGTAGTTAAGGAACTAATAATGGGTATCGAAAATCTTTCAAAACAACCCCCGACCTCCCCAATAATGGAAACCAACGTGATTCCTCCCACTCCTCCGGCTACTCCAAT
>JAJFMB010000177.1 GCA_021772355.1 Chlamydiota bacterium
TTATAAAACCGGGTCAACTCTTCCAACTGTGTGTGAAAGCAAAGGAGAATATTTTCTGCATACTTTAGATATTTTGGTATGTCTGATTTAAAGAAAGGAGTTGATGAATGAGAGTTGTCAGCGGAACCTGTAGATTGCAACGTTTCTAATCGTGGCGTAATGGACTTAAGCAGTTCTTCCAAGAAAGTATCCAACGAATTTTTTAAGCTTAGCATTTCTTCTCCATCGGAAAAATCTAGTTGCATAAGGGCAGGGTGTTCGGCTTGACATTGCCGCCATTCGTCCTTAAATTGAGCTAATTGCTTTTCAAGTCTTTGATAACTATGTTGAATATTTAGAAGTTGATCATTTTCGATGATTTTTATGAGTTGTGAGAGCGGAATGATGTTCGCAATGAAAAGGCGAAAAAGATCGTTAGATGAGGAGCTGCAACAGTTGAGATGGCCGAGAGCCTCAATGAGTTTTTTCAGTGGGATGAAGATTTTTTCGACTAAGTTGTCGTACTGCTCATAGGTGGAATCAAACTCCTCACAAATTTTCTCTAGACGATTTTTATACTTTTCTTGTAAGCGTGCGGTAGCAGAGGTAGGGTTAGGATTGAGGCAATCAAACGCATCGCTACGATTTTTATACTCTTTTTGTAGGCGTGCGGTAGCAGAGGCAGGGTTAGGATTGAGGCAATCAAACGCATCGCTACGTTGTTGAAGTTTTATATCCCGCGCTTTTTGTCGTTGGTACCGGATCTTTTTTTTGTTTTGCCGCTCTACAGGAGATTGACCAAGAATGCGACGGGATTGATTGGTCGTTTTTGTGCTGGTTTTCGAGGTATTATCTGTTACCTCATCTTGTGTTGCGGGTGTTGAATGAGTGCGGTTTGGATTTAGGCCTATATGTGATGATGGTTGCATGGTGATACCTTGGTGGTTCTAGAATTAAAAAGTTGCACAGATTGTATGAGCTACGAATAAAAATCAAGAGTTTGAGATGATTAGGATTTTCCAAACCAAAAAAACAGGACTTGACCTCGTACATTTGTCTATAATTACCGGGTCTGTAGCACCACAGACCCGGACACCGGATTAGGTATGCATCAATGTTGAATTTGATTGGACATAAACGGGTATGTCGCCCTGGGCTGTTTGACGGTCTACCGTTTTTCCTTCTACCACGCGGGCGGTTCTTTGCGGAGGTGATTTTGAGGTTGATGGTGCAGGGACAAGTCTGTTGTTCCTGACATAGTACTGTTTATGATCAGATGGTTCTTTTTCTTTAGTCTTGTCAGCGTTATTGGGTTTAGAAGCCTGAGAGAGAGGCTTTTGTTTTTGTAAAAATCGTGCTGTGCGATGATCACTACTCTTCCCCTTTTTGTTTGTTTTATGGCGAGAGGAAACGCTAATGTCGTCATCTAAGGAATTGAGAATATCATCACCTAAGGAATCGACACTGTCGTTATCATCACCTAAGGAATCGGCACTGTCTTCATCATTATTAGATGCTAATTTTTCTTCAAATTGTTGATAAAGGGTTTCTATCTCTTCAAGCAGAGTTTGGTTTTGTTCTGATGTACTACTGTAGTCGTCATCGTAGTATTCTCCGGTTGAGGATGGGTGAGTGCTATTAGATTCTGAATCACTGTCTGACGAGTGCGCTGAAGCTGTGCTTGCACTCTCTGATTCTGTATCAAAAGAGTGTGTGGAAAGAAATACTAGCCTTTTGTCAATAACAGATTGAAATTCTGCGTCTGGAAGAATGTCTGGCGCAAGTTCTAACCCCAAGAGCTCTTTCATTCTTCTTAGTTCTCTGTAATTTTTTTCCCATATTTGACGATTTTGATCAGTTATTTTTTGTTTAGCATGTTGGTTATAAAACCGGGTCAACTCTTCCAACTGTGTGTGAAAGCAAAGGAGAATATTTTCTGCGTACTTTTGATATTCTGGTATTAAACTATCGTAGAAAAAACTTGGTTGATCAGGGCTGTCAGCGTAACCTGTAGATTGTAACGTTTCTAATCGTGGTGTAATGGACTTAAGCAGTTCTTCAAAGAAAGTATCCGACGACTGTTTAATGCTTAGCATTTCATTAATATCGGAAAGATCTAGTTTTATGGCGCCAGGGTGTTCGCCTTGACATTGCCACCAGTCGTTCTTCAATTGAATAAATTCCTCTTCGAGTTGTTGAAAT
This sequence comes from Chlamydiota bacterium, assembly GCA_021772355.1. Lineage (GTDB taxonomy): Bacteria > Chlamydiota > Chlamydiia > Chlamydiales > JAJFMB01 > JAJFMB01. Next base: position 2,182 of record JAJFMB010000177.1, read on the forward strand.
CTACGTTGAATATACTGAAGTTCCTTACTTTTATTGATATTTATTAATCCTGATAACGAAATGTTGTTCACAATGAAAAGGCGAAAAAGATCGTTAGATGGGGAGCTGTAACAGTTGAGATGGCCGAGAACCTCCAAAAGTTTTTTCAGTGGGATGAAAATTTCTCCGATTAATTTCTCGTAATCATCACAGTAGGAATCATAATACTCACAAATTCCCTCTAGGTCATCTTCAAACTCCTTTTGTAGGCGTGCGGTAGTAGATGCATTATTTAGATTGAGACTTTCAAACAGATCCTTACGTTGAAGTTTTTTATCCCGCGCTTTTTGTCGTTGGTACCGGATCTCTCTTTTGTCTTGCCGCTCTACAGGAGATTGACCAAAAATGCGACGGGATTGATTGGTCGTTTTTGTACTGGTTTGCGAGGGTTTATCGGATCCTTCATCTTGTGTTGCGGTTGTTGAATGAGTGCGGTTTGGATTTAGGCCTATATGTGATGGTGGTTGCATGGTAGTAACCTTGTGGTTCTAGATTTAAAAAATTGCACAGATTGTATGAGTTACGATTAAAAATCAAGATTTCAAGATGACTAGGACTTGCCAAACCAAAAAAACAGGATTCGACCTCGTACATCGGTGAAAGAGCCGAGGAGGATCAGGATAATATCGATGAGCATCCAAATGCCAAGACCGCCGAGAGTGAGGATCATAAGGAGGCCGGTGCCCATTTTGCCGACGTAGAAGCGGTGTATGCCGAAAATACCGAGCAGCCAGCAGAGGATGAGGGCTAACAAACGCGATTTTTCCGAGATGTGTGCTGAGGTCATCTACCCTCGATTGCCGGGGGCTTCATGCGGGCGATGCTGTTGCGGTTGACGGTTACGGACGCCGGGTCTGATGTGTGCGCCGCGCGAAAGTGTGGAGCGTTTGGTCTCATCAGATCTGGCAGCAGGGATTTGTGCGGGAATCTCTTTGCCTGGTCCTTCGTAGTAATAAGCGGAAAAAAGGATAGGAAGCGTGCCGATGATGTACTCTTTGTCGTCTAGCACAAGAACTGCTTCATATTGCCGCATGCCCCAGTCGTGACGGATAAAATCGAAAAGGGAGGGCCAGTTCTGAGATGTGATAAAGGTGAGGGCAACTTCTTGTCCGGGAGTGATGGAGGGCACTTTGACAGGTTCTGTTTTGATCAGCACGCTGTTAGGTTGATTGGTAAGGGGTTCCGGAAAATTAAAGCGTAAATAGAGTGTTCCCGGTTGATTGAGCTCTGTTCCGCTATTTTTAACGACAGCGATAAGCTTCATTTGGGATCCCGGATGAATTTTTCCTAGACTATCAGCTAAGACAGTGTTGCGTTGTGTGGCCGGTTCAACACTAATGCTGGCTTGCAAAACGGCGCCATTAACTGCCTCTTCAGCCTGGGCAGTTGAGAGAGAAATTAGGAAAAAAAAGAGGTATTGTAAATATTTCATTGAGGATCCTTTTTTTAGCTTGTGATGTTAACCCAAGATAAACTTAATTGCATAGTAGAAGATAATTGTGATGAAAGCCCCTGAGGGGATGGTAACGAGCCATGAAATGAAAATATCCCTTGTGGTATTGAGGTTTAGTGCCTCGATACCACGGGCTAAGCCGACTCCGATTACAGCTCCAACTAGAGTGTGGGTGGTTGAGATGGGGAGGCCTAAGCGCGATGCCATCAAAATAGTCAGTGCTGCGCCAAATTCTGCCGCAAATCCACGTGTGGGAGTCAGTTCCGTGATTTTCCTGCCTATGGTTTCAATGACGCGCCATCCCCAAGTGGCGAGACCAATAACAATGCCTAGGCCGCCAAGTCCTAATATCCAAGATGGAATGTTTGCTTCTGTTGCCATAGCACCTGAAGATAGGACTGTCATAGAGGCGGCAATGGGCCCAATTGCGTTCGCGACATCGTTTGCGCCGTGAGAAAAGGCCATCAGGCACGCTGTCACAATTTGAAGGTAACTAAAGATTTTTTCGACACCAGCATACTCGGCATGAAGATATTCGAGCTGCTCGGGTGTTTTTAATGTTGAGGTCAGATCATTCATTTGATCTAATAAGCCGGTGATGTGGTCTTGGACATCTCCGGAAGATGTCGACTGCGCTCGCAATAAATGTCTCTTTGCTTTTTGCAACCCTTTTACGACGCTAATATCATAGGCAAGAAGCTCCTTTTGAGGAGGGACAAGTCCCATGCGGCGAATGAGAATATAGCCGATAAGTGCGAAAATAGCGCCAACCACAACGCTGATAAATATGGAAGATAGAAACGTGAAGTGGAAGGGGAGGTTTTCTAAACCTTTGAATAGCATCATTAGGGATAAAATCGTAAAGACTGCAAAGATCAGAACAGGGGAAAAGCGCGTAGCAGCGCGGACAGGGTTTTTTTGATATAGGATTTTTTTAAGGAGGATATTGAAAATCAAATACGCAATAATTCCACCTAAAAGAGGGGAAATAAGCCAGCTTGTGACAATGTAGGCGACGTTACTCCAGTAGATGGCATTGACTCCTCCGATTATAGCGCCAAAACCGACGAGGGCGCCAATAATGGAATGCGTTGTCGATACGGGCCAGCCTTTGTATGAGGCGATTTGAAGCCAAGCTCCGGTTGCAATTAAAGATGCGAGCAT
>JAJFMB010000178.1 GCA_021772355.1 Chlamydiota bacterium
GCGATGTAGATCCAACCGGAAGAATGACCCGTTTACTTGTCATGATTCCGGATCCCCTAGGTCTTGAAAAAACGGAACGTGCTTCACAACCTTTTCTGATAGGTACTTATGTACGCGTCGATATTTTTGGTCCTCTTTTGAAAAATGCTTATGTTTTGCCTCGTGAGGCACTACGCGAAAAGAATCAAGTGTGGATTAAAGACAAGAATAATCAGTTAGAGCTTCGTACTGTTACGATTGCCTTTCGTAAAACAGACGCTGTTGTTGTCACCGAAGGGTTACAATCAGGTGATGAAGTGATCATAAGCTCTCTTCCTGTTGCCATCCCCGAGATGGAGTTGCGGACTCAGGAGTAATCATGACAAATGAACAGCATCGTTTTGGTTTCCATCCGATAAGGTGGATGGTCAACAATCAAGTTGCTTCTAATTTGCTCATGTTTGTCCTGATTATCGGAGGACTCATCGTTGGTTCTCAAGTCAAACAAGAGATTTTTCCCGAATTTGAATTAGACATTGTTCGCGTTACCGTGCCTTATCCTGGCGCAAGTCCCGAAGAAGTGGAGAGAGGAATCATTTATGCCATCGAAGATGAGGTGCGGGGGATCGATGGCTTAAAAGAGATGAAAAGTATTGCAGATGAGGGGCAAGGCACTGTTTCGATAGAGCTTCTTGAGGGGGCTGATCCGGGTAAAGCGCTGCAAGATGTTAAAAATGCTGTCGACAGTATTTTATCATTTCCTGAAGAAGCAGAGCGCCCAGTAGTCAGTCTGTTAGAAGCGCGCCGTCAAGTGATTTCCCTTGTGATCTACGGTGATTTGAATGAGCTTACTTTGCGGAAGCTTGCAGAAAAAATGCGCGACGATATGTTGCAGCTACCCGGCATTACACAAGTGGACTTAGCTGCTGTCCCCCCTTTGGAGATTAGTGTTGAAGTTCCTCAGAGAATTTTACGGAAATACAACCTTACTTTAGATGCGATTGCTATGGCAATTCGACGCACGGCGCTTGAATTACCGGGAGGAGGAGTAAAGACGCCTGGTGGTGAGGTGTTGCTACGGACTAAGGAGCGACGTGATTATGCGGAAGACTTTGCCGATATTCCCATTATTTCCAATCCGGATGGCTCTAAAATCTATCTGGAAGATATAGCGAATATTCAAGAGATCTTTGAAGAAACTGATGAAGAAGCATTTTACGATGGCAAGCGGGCCATCCGTCTCGATGTATTTCGCGTAGGGGAGCAAACCCCGATTTCCATCTCTAAGGACGTAAAAGAGTACATCGAGCAAGCGAACAAAATTTTACCAAAGGGTGTTCAACTTACAGTTTGGAATGATCAGGCAGAAATCTATCGCGATCGGATCACGTTACTCCTGAAAAACGCTTTGTTGGGGTTGTTTTTGGTCCTTTTATTATTGGGACTATTTCTGGAACCGCGTTTAGCTTTTTGGGTGACATTAGGTATTCCTATTTCAATCATTGGCTCTTTTATTTTCATTCCTTTGATGGGGGCGTCCATCAATATGGTCTCACTTTTTGCGTTTATTGTGACGTTGGGAATTATTGTCGATGACGCCATCATTGTTGGGGAAAATATTTTTCATAAGCGCGAGCAAGGCTTGCACTACGATGAGGCTGCAGTTCAAGGTGCGGAGCAAATAAGCGGGCCTGTGGTCTTTGCCGTTCTTACCAATATTGTCGCATTTATTCCCCTCTTTTTTGTTCCCGGTTCCACCGGAAAGATATTTATACAAATCCCGGCAATTGTGGTGTCGGTATTTATCATTTCATTGGTGGAGTCGTTATTTGTTTTGCCTGCTCACCTTTCACATCGTTATACGCATGCGGGGCTATGGAAACATCTTGATAAACCAAGTACGTGGTTTAACGGTGTGATGCGCTCATTCATAGAAAATGTCTATTTCCCCAACTTAAAAACTGTGCTGCATTTTCGTTATATTTCCGTTTCGATTGGCATCGCTTTGTTAGTGCTCACTTTGGCAGTTGTTTATGCCGGTTATGTGCAATTTAGCTATTTGCCGCGGGTTGATACAGACCTTGCAACTGCTCAAGTTGTGATGCCATTTGGAGTGCCTAAGGAAACTTCCAGACAAGTGCAAAATCAACTTGTTCAGGCTGCAAGAGAAGCCATTGCAGGAAATGGCGGGGAGTCCATCTCGCGAGGGATTTACACACAGATTGGTTCCCCTGTAACAGGAGTGGGGCCTGCGCTTGGTGATTCTGTTGCGGGGAAAGGAAGCCACTTAATCGGAACACAGGTTTTTTTGGTCCCTTCTAACCAAAGAAATATAAGCGGAGTGGAATTTGCAAAAAAATGGAGAGAGAAGGCTGGAGCCATAAAAGGTGCGGAAACAGTGAGTTATAACGCTTCTATCGGAGTGGGTGGCGGTGCTGCTATTGATTTTGAACTGAGTCACCCTTCGATCACAACGTTGGAGCAGGCGGCAGAAGAATTGGGAGCGATATTGGGTACGTATCAGGGGGTTAGCGATATTGATGACGGCGTTTCCCTTGGAAAACCTCAAATGACCTTTCGATTAAGGCCCGAAGGACGAAGCCTAGGTATTACGGTGAATGATTTGGCCAGGCAAGTGCGAGCTGCTTTTTATGGGTCTGAGGCCTTGCGACAGCAACGGGGACGTAATGAAATGAAAATCATGGTGCGGTTGCCTGAAAAGGAACGTGAAACAATAAATTCTGTTGAAAGTTTGGTTTTACGCACACCTCAAGGAGGAGAAATTCTTCTTTCGGAAGCATCTGATGTCGATCTTGGAAGATCGTATACGCGGATTCGCCGTTCGGAAGGGCGGCGTGTTCTTTCAGTTACTGCAGATGTTGATGAGAGTAAAGGTAATGCCAACCAGATTGTGTCGGATATTGAAAAGAATGTATTACCGAAACTGATGCAAAAATATTCAGGACTTAACTATCGCATATCAGGTGAACAAGAGGAGCAACGAGAATCACTTGATGCGTTAAAAATTGGGTTTGCTTTCGCTCTTGTGATCATCTATACCTTGCTCGCCATTCCATTTAAAAGCTATCTCCAGCCTCTCATTGTCATGATGAGTATTCCTTTTGGGATGATTGGAGCTGTAATTGGTCATGTCTTACTTGGTTATGAGCTCAGCATTATGAGCATGTTTGGGGTGATTGCTTTGGCAGGTGTTGTCGTCAATGATGCTTTAGTTCTTGTTGTGACTACGAATAACAGAAGAGAAGAAACGGGATGCTCACCATTTGACGCACTTCTCTACTCAGGTCCTCAACGGTTTCGTCCGATCATCCTAACATCCCTCACAACATTTTTCGGACTGGCGCCTATGATTTTTGAGACCTCTGTGCAAGCTCGTTTTCTTATTCCCATGGCGATTTCCTTGGGGTTTGGCGTGCTTTTTGCTACTTTTATTACGCTCCTTATCGTACCTTCACTTTACCTAATCCTCGAAGATTTTAAGAGAAAAACAATATGAAAATACAACGTTACTTTTTTGCTTTTTTAGTTCTATATGCCTCCTATGGTTTCACGGAAACATCACTTGTTGAAAAAGTTAAGTATGCAATTATTCAACGATTTGATGAAATTCATGCCAAACATACAGAAGAGCCGAAGGGCATCTGGTACTCCAATTATTTGGCTACATTACTAGACTCTCGCAATCTTCCCTTGCCTCAGGAAGACTGGACCGGCTATTGCGATAACCGCTTTTTTGAAAAAATTGATGCATGGACATTCAAACTACGTCCAGGAGTTCCGGCTACTCAAGCCTGTCAACATCTGATCGATAACTTGTCCATTCTAGAATGTGGAACTGTCACTCAGCTTGTGTATTATTTAGCTATAAGCGATGTCGTTGGAAAAGAGGTGTTTGATGACTATGTGGCAAAAAGTGAGAAACCTCTTTATATCGCATCATATGTCGATAGAGCTCCAAAATATTCCCTCTTTCACGATTTTTTACAGCAAGTGCAAATCCCCTCTCCGAGTAAGAGCAATGAACGCCCGGTGGAAGTGGGACAACTTGTTTACTTTCGTAATTATCTCGACTATCTAAGCAGGCATCCGACCGGAAGCGCGCAAGGATACAACTCCATCTATCTTGGATACAACGCTCAAGGAGAGCAGTACTATATCGCTTTCTGGAATGAAAAACCTAAAAAAGAGAGTGAAATTGTTACTCTACTACAAAAAAAATATTACGCCTCCCTAGATCGCTGGGACACACAATATTTTATGCAATATCCTGAAAGGAAAAGAGAAACGGATGCGGATCCGCACCATCAATTTTTTGCGGACAAAGGAATTTATAGTTACCAACTGAAATGGGATGCCATAGAAAAATTACAAAATTAATAATTTCAACGAACTAACCAATGACCTGTTCTCCCTTCACGAGTTACGATACTTCTATTAGAATGTTGGGGGTGTCTGCTAGCATCAAAAAGACTAGGTCTACTAAAAAATGATCTGTTCACAACTGTGTGCGCCTTTACTGTACGTGCACTAAATAAATACTTTTTTGGGCGCATAGAGTGAATCTTAAATACTTCTGTGCGATCTCTAGTTTTTTTTGCGCTCTCAGCAGTGCTTTCTTTTTGATTCTCTTTAAGAGATTTCTGCAACTTATAACCTTCACTAGGATCTATTTTTTTGCCACGTACACTACTTTTAACTTCTTTTCTCATCTCATCTGCTAATTCCTTAAACAAATTTGAGTTGCTTTTCGTAATTGAATCCCTAAGGAAGGGCTTAGTGGTTTCATAAACAGAACCCGTAACCCTATCGAATACAACCCCCATCTTTTTACTCGCAACATTTTGAACAACATCGGTGGCAACCTCTGTTGGACCCCTTATAAATAGATTTGCTATGGTCGAAAGTACCCTCATATTCCCCCCTTGTTGGGGACGCATTGAATAAGCCTTGCCGTGATCTTTGCGCTAAAGCAGCTCATCTTTAATTGTTTGCGTTCTCGCAAATAGCGCTTTGGCTATTTACTTCGACCGACAACCAATGAAATCTGAGTGCTTTCGCATCAAATCTCCCTTGGCAATCCTTCTTCAATACCCCCCCTTGTTGGCACTCCTTCTTTTGTGTCTCCCCAGGCACAAATTAGTCTTGTTTAGATGTTATTAACTAATATAATTATAACATTTTAATAATATTTATTATTATTAATTTATAAATAAGAATTTAATTGTTGTTTTTTTTGTATAAGAAAGAATAAGGAGGGGTCTCATTAAACTTTATTACGGGTATCAGATCTTTGGGGATTATTTAAAGCATCAGCAAGACCACTAGGTCTCTTAAAGATAGAGTTGAAAGCCACTGTATTAGTTTTTATTGTTTTTTTCTGGAACAAGCAACGTTTTGAATTACCGGATAGTGTCTTTAAATTTTCTCCAGGTTTTGCGTGGACAGTTTTTGTTTTCTCGTGTTCTTTTATATGTTCCCTAACACTTTTCTGTAGCTTGTAACCCTCACTAGGATCTATTTTTTTGCCACGAACACTACTTACTACTTCGTTTTTAGCATCATTAGCTAATTCCTTAAAAAAATTGGGATTACTCCTCGAAACAACATTTTTAGAGATAGGTTTTACATGAGCGGCATTTGTCCCCGCTCTCGAAATAGCATCAAGCGCTTTCCCTAAATTTTTATTAGCAACATTGTGGAGAGCATCGACGACTAATTCTGTCGGACCTCTTACCGCCATATTTGCTATGGTAAAAGCAAGCCTCATGCACCCCCCATCTTCTTCAATACCCCTATTTACAAATTAGTTATTAAACCTAACTACTGTATATTAATATTATAACATTTAGTTAGTTAATTTAATTGCTTTTATAAATTAAATTTTTATTAAGATTGGTGGGTAATTAATTGGAAGTACTTGTAACGTCTATTGTGGGGACATACTCTTCGGCATGAGTGGGTAATGGGGGGTCATTACTGAGGGCTGTTTTTAGAAAAGCCTCTAGCCAATGGTGGATGTCATTTTTTGCGACGATTTGACGTAACAAGTGCATGC
>JAJFMB010000179.1 GCA_021772355.1 Chlamydiota bacterium
TCTCTTTCCCCTGTCACCTCTTCATCGGTGAGGCTTGAGAGCTTTATGACTTTATCCTCGGGATAGCCCACTGAAACAGCCTGGGATTCTGCTGTGGCAATCGCAATCAGGCGGTAATCGATTCCTTCTTCATTTAACTCATTAAGGGCTCCTTTGAAGGCTTGTGTTTCTCCCATGTCGTAGCAAATGGCGACTATTGGAACTGTAGAAGGGTCGGGATTAAACATGGATTTTACCTTTATAATTGATTAAATTATACCACTGAAATGTTTAGATTTTATTAAGAAATGGATATCTTTGTGGACCAAGCTCAAGCATTTGCGACTTTCAAGTTGCAAAAAACATGACTTCGCGAGATAGTTCCTTTAATGATGCTTAAATTATTTCATTATCCCAAATGCAGCACTTGTCGGAAGGCAAAAAGTTTTTTGCAGCAGAACAAGATCTCATTTGAAGAGGTTGATATCAAACTGCATCCTCCAAGCTTTTCCGAGCTTGAGCAAATGTTAAAGCTGCAAGGCGCTGAGTTGCGCCGACTATTCAACACTTCAGGACTAGAGTACCGAAAGCTTAATCTTAAAGAACGGTTGTCAGAAATGGCGCCAAAAGAGGCTCTAACACTGCTATCTCAGAATGGAATGTTGATAAAACGTCCTATTCTACTTTCGAAAGAGGTGGCGTTATTGGGCTTTAAAGAAGAACAATGGAAACACAATCTGATCAATGACTGACGCGATTTTTCTTCCAGATATTGTTATTATTTTCGCGCTAGCTATCGTTGTTATTCTGATTTGCGATCGCCTGCGCCTTCCCACTATTGTTGGTTTTCTTGTCACCGGCATTCTGTCTGGACCGCAAGGTTTAAAACTCATTGACAACATGAAAGAAGTGCATCAATTAGCTGAAATTGGCGTGGTGCTCTTGCTTTTTAAAATTGGCATGAAGCTCTCTGTGTCCAAGATAGCCCAATTTAAACGTTTCTTCTTTTTGGGTGGTCCCTTACAAGTCGTATTAACCATATGTGCAGGATTTGGTGTAGCACAACTTTTGCATAGGCCTATAGGGGAATCAATTTTTTTGGGCTGCTTACTCTCTTTAAGTAGTACGGCAATTGTCTTAAAGATCATGGAAGATAGGGGTGAGTCATCCACCCCGCAAGCTAAAGTGATGTTGGGGATTTTGATCTTTCAAGATATTGCAGCAGTTTTGATGATGTTGGCTACACCCCACTTTGCCAGGATTGACATCCATCAATTTGATTTATCTTTTATATGGCCAATCACAAAAGGCTTACTCGTTTTAATGATTGCTTTTTTTAGCGCAACACGGATTGTTCCCCGGTTGCTCTACTACATTGCAAGGTCCCAACATCGAGAACTTTTTCTTTTAACGATCCTCAGTATTTGTTTTGGCGTGGCTTGGCTTGCTTCCAGCGTTGGATTGTCGCTAGCGCTAGGAGCTTTTTTGGCAGGTCTTATTATTGCTGAGTCTGAGTACAGCACCGAGGCTATCGGCGGTATTATCCCTTCGCAAGAAGTGTTCACTAGTTTTTTCTTTGTTTCGATTGGGATGCTGTTTAACGTGACATTCTTTTTGGAGCATCCGTTTGAGACATTCGCTGTAACGATAGGAGTTCTCATTTTAAAATTTGGTTTGATTTCGCTTGTTACGATCTTTTTAGGGATGCCTATGCGCGTTGCTATCTTAGCGGGGATGGGGCTGAGTCAGATTGGTGAGTTTTCATTTGTGTTGATGCGCTTCGGTATCGATGCCGGTCTTGGATCCGCTTATCATTACCAATTATTTCTGGCAGTTTCAGTCATTACGATGGCCCTAACCCCTTTACTGATTTTTGTCTCTCCTTTTGTCGCTCAGTGGATGCTGCGCCTGCCCTTGCCCGTGCGTTTAAAAGCGGGTTTCAGCCCATTAAAAACGCAAAAAGCTCCAGAAGCAAAGCGGGATCATGTGATCATCGTTGGTTTCGGTTTTAACGGTCGTCACCTCGCCCATGCAGCAAAAGAAGCGAATATCCCTTACGTTATTTTAGAAGTTAGCGCCGATATCGTTCGTGAAGAAAAGAAAAAGGGAGAGCCTATTCTTTTTGGAGACGCCACGCATGACACCGTGTTAAATCATGTTAATATTGGGGATGCACGGGTTTTAGCAATTGTTGTTAACGATCCAATAGCCTCAAGGCGTATTGCGATGCATGCAAGACAGATAAACCCCTCTATCGATATCATCACAAGAACACGCTATGTTAGTCAAATGCCGCAGATGTATCGCGCGGGAGCAAATGTTGTTGTTCCGGATGAATTTGGAGCTTCAGTTGAAATCTTCAGTCACGTCTTACAGAAATATGATGTCCCATCTGAACAGATTGAGAAAAGCATCAATGAGATCCGCGAGGAAGGGTTTCAGGTTGTGCGTCATTTATTTTATAAAGAGAAGCAGAAAGAGGAAGTGCATTTAAAAATTGCCGACGCTCTCGTTACGACATTGCATATTAATACGCACTCTCCTTTGGTTGGTAAGACGCTCGAACAGTCTGATTTGAAGAATAAATATGGAATTAAAGTCATGCTAATCGGACGAGAAGAGGAGCATTTAATGCCAGTTGAATCAAAGACGCGCTTTCTCGCTCATGATGTCTTGGTTGTTATCGGCTCAAAAGATGGTCTTGCTCATGCCGCCGAAGAGATCCAAACTGCTACTAAAAGTGATGCTAAATGAGTAAATTTCCCGGTGCGCTTGAATTACCGGATGCTATCCCGGAAGCGCGGAAAAAACGGGAGCGCAACCTCGTTCGCGCAGCCGCATGGGGAATTGGGATTCGCGCAAGCATTGTCATCTTTGAACTTTTCGGTGTCTATTTCTTCGGTAGTCACGCTCTGTTGATGGATGCTCTTGCAAGCTTTATTGATATTCTGACAACTATTGCGCTAATCATATGCATAAAGCTTGCCGAGCGGCCACCAGATCATGACCATCCCTTTGGACATGGGCGTTACGAGCCATTAGCAGGAGCATTGCTTGGTCTGTTCTTGGCAGCGATAGGGGCTTGGATGGTTGCCAGACACTCCTTTAACCTCACCGATGACATTGACCACTCTATCAGTCCGTTTGTATGGGTGTTTCCGTTTGTCGCTCTAATTTTATTAGAGATCAGTTATCGAACCGTCATGTATGTCGCCAAAAAGGAAAATAGTCCTGCCTTGGCAACAGATGCCATTCACTACCGTATTGATGCAGTGACGAGTTTGTTTGCGGCAATTGTGCTTATCGCAGCTGTCTTCTATCCTAAATGGGGTGGTTTTTGCGATGACATTGGAGCCTTAGCAATCAGTATCTTAATGATTATCTTAGGAGTACTCGCTGCTAAGGATAATTTCTACCAGCTTTTGGATAGTCCTCCCGAGAAACAATATTTTCAACGGGTAAGAGAGGCTTCTCTCCGCGTTCCTGGGGTGAGAGACACCGAAAAACTGCGCATGCAGCGCTATGGTCCCGATGCACATGTCGATATCGATATTGAGGTTGATCCTCACCTAACAGTGGAAGCGGCGCATAAAATCAGCCAACACGTCCGGATCGAAATCCAAAAAGAGTGGCCTGCCGTCCGAGATGTCACCGTTCACATCGAACCCTTCTATGAAAACGATCATTAAAACCCGGGGTAGAACCCTTAAACCAGCCTCACTTTGTTCAAAGAACCTGTGGCAATAAGCTGTTGCAGCTCTTTCAGAGGTTTTTCTTGAACGAGACCCCGGTCTATGATGTAGTCGGAAACATTGATGTGATTGTAGCCCCCGTCAGTCCATGAAGCTTCCTTAGTATACCTTTGAAAGAAAGTTTGAACAGCTGGTGCTCCGCATTTTTTTGCCCGGATCGCTATGCCAGGTCTGCCGTGTAGTTCGGTAAACCTCATTACGGGTGCGGACATGTCTGTTGGAGAGATATTATCCACATAGTCACTTGTTTCTGAGCGATAATGTTTTTTAGTGATTGTTAGCTCTGGAAGTTGTTCGTATTTTTCCTTCCCGCCGCAGATTGAAACCATAAAGTTGAAAACATTTTGTATATCATTTAGGTTGGAATAGCTTGCAAGCAGATCTGCATTATCTATTTTCAATTGTTCAATTTCTTTTTCCATAGACCCAAGCATCTCGCTTACTTTCTGTCTTGATTCACTGGAAGCCGAAATTTGACTTTTTAAATTGTGTTGCTCCATCGACTTTTGTACATAGAAATTAAAGTGAAGAAGAAACTGGTGGATTTTCGCAAGAAGCCCTGTTTCTTGTTCCTGTAGGGAGTTGACAACACGACCCAACCACGTTTTGTGGTGAGTATCTAATAAACTCTTATCACTTAAAATTCTTTTATCAAGTTGGAGAAGTTTTTGTTGTAACGGAACCATATCCCATCTTAGCGATGAATATTTTACCATTACTTTTTCATATTGATAATAATGATCTTGATCCAATTTTAGATTTGTAGTCATTTTTTTTCTCCTTAATAAAACAATCGATAATTATATTATTAATTATTTTTAAGTCAATAGTTAAGATTTATTGTTTGTCCGTTGCTAAAGTGGTTTTTTAGCGGTTTAAAAGCTCTTCCATCTCTTTCTAGTTTTGTGTATATATTAGGGTATGATGAAGTGGTTAGGTGAGCTAGTTGATCGCGTTTTTGTTGTGGTTGGGGCTTTGGTGTTTTGCCAGGGGCCTCTGTTTATTCAGCAGTATACCCAACGCCTCGCTGGACATGTAGATGAGCTACAGCTTCAAATCGATGCGATGCATAAAGTTGCCAAAAAGTCCGGGAAGAGCTTTGCTCAATATGTCCAAAAATTTCTCTCAAGTACTGATGTGGATTTTGCAAGCCAAGGCGAGCTTATGCAGGGAATGCAGACGCGGTTCACACAGCTATCTGATTCTTTAGTCTCTCTCCAACAGGCTAATCTCTTTACGAAACCTTTTGTCTTCCTTAAGCACCTAAATTTCGATATCTTCTCCTCCACAATGTGGTCTTTTCAACCGGGGCTGCTTCTCACAGCGGAAGGGCTTCTTTACGCTTTAGTGGGTATGCTATTCGGATACAGTGCTTTTAGGTTTTTGAAGCTGCTGTTTGGAAGAAGAAAACCTCAAGCTAATCTCACTTCATCCACATGATTGTTCGTGATGAGCTGTTGCAGTTTTTTAAGTGTCTTTTCTTGAACCACACCGCGGTTAATGAGGCGGCCATTGATCGGAATGATTTTTGAACCTCCATCAGTCCAAGTTGCCTCATTCGTATAGCGTTGGAAAAATGCTTGGACTTTTCTTTGTGAATAATTTTGCTTTGCTCGTATTGCAATACCCGGCCTTCCATGAAGCTCTTTAAACCGCATAACAGAGGCAGTCATGTCTTCCGGGGAAATATTATCGACATAATCCTCAAAAGGAGAATTATAGTGTCTATCTGAGATGGTTAACTCCGGCAACTGCTCAAAGCTCTCTTTCCCACCACAAATGGACACCATCAAGTTGAAAACATGTTCTATAGTGTTGAGCTGGGGATAGCTATTAAGGAGTTCAGCGTGATCAGTTTCGATCTGAGTTACCTTAGTATTCAAATCTATAAGAATTTTTCTAAGGTTTTCTTTTTCATTTTTATAATGAGTAAGAGTGTGTTGAAGATGTATCTGAGCCTCTGATTCTTTAGAGTAAAATTGAAATCGAAGCAAGAATTGATGGATTTTTGCTACGAGACCTTGACGATCTTGAAGCAGAGAGACAAGATGACCACACCACGTTTTTTGGTGAGAGCTTAATTCCTGCCTAGCGGTGCGGATCTTTTGTTCGATACCCTGAGATTTCTGTTGTTCACTAGTGATGGCTTTATTGAGTGCCTGCAAACTCTCATGGACTCTTGCGTACTGATAATAATGATTTTGACTTAAATTGATTCGTGGTTTCGTTTTAT
>JAJFMB010000180.1 GCA_021772355.1 Chlamydiota bacterium
TGTTGAAGTAGATAAAAACAAAAACCTTTCAGAGTTATTTTATAATGGAGAAGCTCTGCAAAATATTTCAGTGAATAGCCATATCGAAATCCGTAAAGGATTTTTAAGCTTAATTGGCAAAGTTGATGGCGAAAAAATCAAGGATGCCAGTCAGTTCAATTTTTCAAGTAGCAGGGATAATGACAGAAACAAAAGAATTTTATCAATCTCGCTGTCTGGGTTTCTCGATAAAGAAGGTCGTTTTATTGGAGGAACAAAAGAATTACCACTAATAGGCAATGAAGCATTTTTATTAACGAGTGAACGTAATGCGCAGGTCCATAATTTAGTTGCTCAGGATGAACTAAGCATACAAGTGGCTCAAACGGACTTGGAAGGCTTTAAAATTTCCTTTCCAGTGGATGGGCTTTTTAACAGCCATATAGCTATATTTGGCAATACGGGTAGTGGAAAATCCAACACTTTGGCTTCCTTGTATCAAGCTTTGTTTACGCGATTATCAGAAGCAAACTTAGAAATGTTTCGGCAATCTTGTCGGTATCTTTTTTTTGATTTTAATGGTGAATACTCAGGGGCGAATTGCCTAACAAATGAAAAGGCAGTTTTCAATCTGTCTACAAGAAACCAAGACGGTGGAGACAAGTTGCCAATTTCAGAAGAAAGCCTGCTTGATATTGAGATATTGTCTGTACTTGCCGATGCGACAGAAAAGACGCAAAAACCATTTCTAAACCGAGCCATTAAGTTTTTCCATTATGTTCATAATAGCGCCGACCCTATTGATCATTTCAAAAATATTCTTCGGCTGAGAGTAAAAAACCTTTTGCAGATGTCCGACAAAGTACGTGCAGACTTGATATTGGATTATTTCAGAGATATTTTGCCTGAGGAAAATGCACAAGGCATTATTGAGGATATAGGTGAAGACTTGGGCTGGCATAATAATAGTGCTGAATATATGTGGAATAACCACTACTTAAAACAATCACCAGAACAAATACAAAACACCACAATTTATCAACGTGTAGATCAATTTACGTTTGGCGATGACTTTCTGACCAAAGTTATATTTTTTTTATACCTTCAACTAATTTCTGACGATTCTAACAAATCGTGCCCAGAACGAACATATTGCTCCCGCAATAAACAAATTAAAAAGTAAGCGCAAAGATATAGATAAGGTCTTTGACACTCAGGGTGACGGGCAATTTTGGGGTAATAATATAACTGTAATTAACTTGAATGATGTAAGCCTTGATATGCGTAAGACCATCCCCCTTTTGGTGTCAAAGAAAGTCTATGCCGACCATAAGCATGAACAAGGGAAATCTCTGACCATAATAATTGATGAGGCTCATAACATTTTATCAACATCATCTTTTAGGGAGGCGGAAAGTTGGAAGGATTACAGACTTGAAACATTTGAGGAAATAATCAAAGAAGGCCGCAAGTTTGGTGTTTTCGTTACTATTGCTAGCCAAAGGCCAAATGATATTTCGCCGACAATAACATCCCAAGCCCATAATTATTTCATACATCGGCTGATAAATCAGAAAGATTTATCAACAATATCCAGTGCAGTTTCCTATATAGATAAACTTACTGAGGCTTCAATACCTACTTTACCGACTGGTACATGCATTTTTAGCGGCCTAGCTAGTCCCATGCCCTTGAAATTAGTTATTGATAGGCTTGATGACGATTTGCAGCCGCAAAGTCAAACAATTAGGTATTCAGATATTTTAGTAAATTGATTCCCTCTCACTTCGACTCAACCGCATCATCAATAGGTGTTGGTTCAGCCACTACCGACCTTCCGATGTTCGGCGTATGATGGGAAAAGGTGAGATGTTATCGGCCTGTTGATATTGAGCTATTGCAATTTACACTAGTCGGGTAATTTCGATTTATCGCTCGACGGAACAAGTTGCTTTACAACCCAGACCAACTGTATATCCAGCCAGCCCAGCACCAATGGTCGAACAAGTGTCGGTTGTTTGACATGCTGCCAATACTAATCTCCCCCTGTTTTCCTTAAACCAATATACGCAATCATTGGCCGGGTGCGCCGTTCGGTCAACGGCCTGCCCGCGCCATCTCACATGCGTTCGCCGTGTTGGCCGTTTCCCGCCAGTCAAGTCTGGCGGTGACCGTTCGGCTTTGCCCCCGCCCTTCTCCTTTGGCGTCTTTTAGGAAAACAAAGAAGGAGATAGGACAATGACAACTTTATTCGCACAGCCTTACGACATCTCGGCACATGGTTTTTACTTCGACAGCTTTGACGACTATGCGCAGAAATCAGCTTCCCTGCGAAATGACTATGGTGATCCGGTCGAGGAATTTGAAATCCAGTTCATTGACGGCGACGATATCGATTGCGCTCTGGCGTCTTCCTGGTCCCTGCATCAGGGCGATATTTCCGCTTTCTTCGATGCCGTTTCCGACTGGGAAGAACACCTGGAAAAGCAGATCAAGCTAGACCGCAGTGATCTGGAAGACCTCAAGAATAAGGCCACTAAAGCCCAACAGGAACTGGATGCATGGAAATCTTCCTGGGCGGAGAAAACCAATTCTGCCGGATTACCTGCTAAGGCTACACCGCAAATTGCGATTGATGCGT
>JAJFMB010000019.1 GCA_021772355.1 Chlamydiota bacterium
AATGGCATAAAAACTTATATCACCTATCAGGATAATCTACGCCACGGGTTATTCAAAGAGTATTACCCACCACATGAGATTTATGGTGATGTTAAATACGTAGAGGTGATGTATCAAAGAGGGTTCTTCGAGGGGGAACTTGCCATATTTAATCAAGCCGGCATCAAAATAGACAGTATTCCCTATAGCCAAGGAAAAAAACACGGCACAGCTTTGAAATTCGACGCTGAAGGTCGTATCTTTTTCTCTTCCCCCTTTGTCATGGATCAAAGAGAGGGGTGGACGTATGAATACTATCCAAACGGAGCCATCTTGTCAGAGGTGTGCTACTGCAACGATAAAAAAGAAGGCGAAGAGATCTCTTATTTTGAAAGTGGCTTACCACACACCCTGAACACTTACCACCAGGGAGTAATAGATGGCAGATGCTGTGAATGGAATGCAAAAGGGATCAAACTCTTTGAAGGACACTATGTCCAAGGTAAAAGGCACGGACATTTTGATAAATATGATGACGAAGGCAATTCTGTTGTAGCTCAAACTTATGAGAAAGACCACCTCATTGAAAAGTGGAAGAAAACACCATGATCTACTGCTGGAGCTGCGGAAAAGAACTTGAAGAACTACCCTCAGGAATTCTCCCCTTTCGTGCTACTTGCGATCACTGCATGGCATGGCTTCACTGCTGCCGCAATTGCGAACATTACAAACCGGGGCTGCCAAACGACTGTGCCATTCCCGGCACCGACTACATTGCTGATAGAGAAGCGGTCAACTTTTGTGAAGAATTCACTCTACTTGGAAAAGCCCCACCCAAAAAAGCCCAACCAAAAGATGTCTCCAAACAGCTATTCGGTGAAGAGGACGACATCAATGAACTTAAAAAGTTCGACGACCTCTTCAATGACTAACTGCCTATTTCCGAAATTCTTGGAGTAGAGTCTTGCTAAAGCGACGCTCTTTCTTTAATGAAAGATTCGACAGTTGGTGACTATCTATCTTATCACTCGATGACTCTAAGAAGAGAACTCCATTATCATTTAGAAGAGTGGAATTATTAATAAGTTCCAGGATATTCCCATTTTCAAGATGATAAGGAGGATCAATATAAATAATATCAAACCTTTCCCCAAGCCGGTTAAATTCTTGGGAAAGTTTCAAAACATCGCCGTAGAGGGCACGAGCACGTGTTTTAACATCCAAAGTTTTGATGTTGTCGAGAATGCATTGATAGCTCTCTTTGCTATTATCGACAAAAGTGACATGGCCAGCACCTCGACTTAATGCCTCAAAGCCCATAGCGCCCGATCCGGCATACAAATCAAGAAAACGGCAATCTTCAATATAGGTCTGACAGATATTAAAGACAGCTTCGCGCAACCTACTCGTGGTAGGACGGACATTAAGCCCCTTAGGAACTTTAATTGTTCTGTTTTTAAATTCTCCGGCAACAATACGCACAATAATCAGTGATGCTTAATATGATGAGTTTTCCAGACATCCCCTTCCAAAACCAACTCAAAGTCAAGTTCTTGGTTAAAGTCGTCCATTGATACAAGCTCGCCTAAAACAACAGCTACGTTGTCATTATGAGAGGTGACATCTAATTTAGAGCTGCGGTTATGGTACATCACCTGCTGCTCTTTAACGAATTTTTCAAAATTGCGAAAAGAAGTTGTTTTCTGAAAATCGATAGACGAAAAATCGTAATAGGCAGAGATCAAGTCGTGGTTTCTTATCGCATTAATCTGAGCCTGAATCATTTCCTTTGGAGATTTATTTTTCAATTTATCTTGGTCAGAACGCTCTAGCAAATGAATGCCCCAAATTTTCCACTGATCTCCTTCTAATCCGATTGCATATTCCACTACCATAGAACCAAATGAATTATTCAGAGTGATAATGAAACTACTTAAGGGATATCCCTTGATAAACGTACGAAAATCAATCTCTTGATAGGAGGAAAAAATAGAAAAACGTTCCATAAACTGCTGGAACACGCTAAAAGAGGTTGCCTCTTGAAACTCCTTGGAGGTGTAGTTGTAGTAAGCATCAAAAATATCGCGCTCACTCAACGCTTTTAATTGCGACTGTACAACAGCCTTCGCATGAGCTTCTGAATGGTCTTCAATAGCTTCTAAAGGAGTGGTCTCCACAACAAGATCAACACTCAAAATCTTCCACTGATCTCCCTCTTTGACGAGTTTGAACTGCGCTTTTTGCTTTTCATTTTGCCTAGAAGTCAACACACCATCAACACTTGCAAAAAGGTTATGAAGGTGTTCTTTTGTCACTTTAAAGCTTTGATTTTCTTTTAATACTGCATGCTCATTAATAAATTTCTTAAAATCGACAAAACTCGTCCGACTTTGAAACTCTTTAGAGGCGTAGTGATAATAAGCCTCAGTAATGTGGTTGGATCGAATAGCTTCTAGTTGCTTTTCAACCACATTAGGAAATGAGGAATAGGTATTTAAATATATGGCATAAATGAGTCCGACAAACAACACGACAATCAGTGAATTGACCCACCAGGGATACCCCTTTTGCATTTTTTTCACCAGTTTGACATGCGTTTTTGGATCCGGCGACGACTTAGGTTCAGTCGCATGCCCGCAATTGCTACAGAAATTGCTTCCCGGATAGAGCGTGTTTCCACATTTCACACAAAACATGATTACCCTTGTGACTTTGAGTGCTGGTATATGCCGTAGTATTCGATCAACCTTTCAGCCTGGCTATAATACACCCTTTTTAACTTCTCGTAAATACGTAACCCTTTAGCATTCAACCCTTGTTGAAAATACAGTACGCCTAATTTATACATTGTTTCCTTATCATCAGGACGCAGAGTTAGAATCGTTTCGTACTCGCGCATCTCCTCTTTTGGCATCTGTAAATCATGATAACTATATGCTAGTTGA
This sequence comes from Chlamydiota bacterium, assembly GCA_021772355.1. GTDB lineage: Bacteria > Chlamydiota > Chlamydiia > Chlamydiales > JAJFMB01 > JAJFMB01. Next base: position 2,925 of record JAJFMB010000019.1, read on the forward strand.
GCATGCACCCAAGGATCATCCGGAGCATAGTCGTTTAAAATTTTAAACTCCTCAATCGCTCTTTCCGCTGTCGCCCGAAACTTCTGCTCCATCGTTTGTATGTGCTCTTGATTTGTTGCCCAAGATTCCTCTTCTTCTCGATCCAGTCTCTTCGCATCGGCATATAATCCTGAAAGCATCACATAAGCATTGGCAAGAGCCGCGTGCGCTTCTAAACTCGTCGGCTCACATTTCACCAACCTAATATGCTCATCAACAGATGCCTGCAGCAATAACTCCCTCAATCGAAACAGATCTTCTTTAAACCAAAAACAACTCCAACGCTCCATCGAAGGGGCAAGCACTTCTAGCCACCCCGGCGGACGGTAGTACCCGTACTCTCGACTCTGCAGAGCTGTTGCCCACTTGCTAAAGGCGTTTGAAAGAGCGATATGATCTTCTGCTTCCCCTTCCTGATAGTGAACCACTTGCTTGCAAATGTCGCCATACTCCCGAGTCAGGCGATGTAGAAACTCACCCTTTTTTGTCTGAAAGTACATCCGCAACATAAAGTAAGAAAAAAAAGTGAGAAACACTCCCGCCAAGCTTAGCGCCAGCAACGATGAGTGCGCCAAATGAGCGAAAAAGACTGCCAGCAATACAAGCTCGACACCCCCTAAGCTCAGAAAGAAAAGATTGAATCTTACATAGGATCTAACAGCGCGATCAAACTCAGGCTGCACTTGAGCAATGATTTTGTTCATTTGCGAATAGTAAAATAGGCTATCGCTTTGTAAAAGCTCATCTGTTTCAACATGAGACATAGCCATTAGATCACCGTATTATCCGCTAAATTTGAAATCATAGACTGATAAGCAAAATATGACAAGCGACTCTGCATCAATTCTCCAGTATGTATAATTTTGTGATACATACTGGCCAAAAGAAACAATATTAAGATTTTAACAATATTGATATCAAACAAACTAACTACGCATCATTTATACAATTGATCCCTTTTAGTAAACGGAATATAATTAAGAGAGGGGAATTAAACCTCTTTATAGGAGAAATTCATGCATTTAGAGATATTTCCACAGGATGCGAGCAAGCTTGGCATCACCATACAGAATCCTGTGGTTATTGACTGTAATGCACAATTAATGCCGGAACAACAGCAGAAAATTCTAAAGATCATCGCCTCTTTAGAAGAAGAAGATCCCTCCCCTCGAGATCTAAAAGAAGCCACGATTTCACAGCTTAAGCAAGATCCCTCAATGCGTCTTTTTCCGCAGATGATCGTCAGCATTAAGAGCGTCGATCCTCTGGAGCAGGTGAAGGAAGCCCTAAGAGACAAAGACCTGGCCAAGTTCAAAAAATTTGCTGGAGAAATTCCCAATGTCTCGGAAGAAATTTTCGATGATTTCTATATTCCGCCATTAGAGACTCAAGTCTACCAAACAGAAGACGATTTAGCTTTAGACTCATTATCTGATTACGACTACGGTGTAGGCGGCGATTATGGTGCCAATGAGTACGATGAAGATGATGGCGAGCACTTATCTCCCTATTATGATGATTTCGACGATCTTTATCCTGGAGACAGCTATTTTCGTTATGAGAGTGATAGGGATGATGACTCTGGCTTTGAAGATGACACTCCCTTGAGCCCTCCGAAAAAATATTCCTTGCTTGAGTTGACGGTGGCGAATGGCTCTGCCGACATGATCGAACATTTGCTGAGCAAAGTGGAACATCCCCCCTCCTCTCTCTTTCAAATTGCTTTGAACTATAACCTCAAAGCGATTGCCGCAGTTGCCCGTCATTGTCCTCTTAATCTCAACGAACTCAATCTTATACCGGGTGATGAAGATTTATTGGTCGAGTGTGATGCGATCGATAAGCTACGCTTTTTTTCTGAAATTCAGCAAATTCAAGATGAAGAAAAATTTCGCATCTTAACTATGGTCCGTCCCAAACTGCTCAAGGCTCTACTCGATTCCGATAATGTCAATCAACTAGAGTTATTGGATGCAGTGTTGCTAAAGGATAAGTATGGGGAGCTACTTATGAAAATGCTCTCCCATCCTAAACTAGATGTCATGCAAGTTTTAAAAGTGCTCATCGAAAAGAAGCTATTTACACAAGAACTCTTTGAGCAGATTAGAGAACATCCTCGTTTCAATCCTAACGAGGCTCTTGAGCTTCCGAAGATACGAAATCGGTATTTTGAACATCTTCTGGGCCATCCTCAATTGGATCCTACTTTTGCCCTCAAAAAAGCCCGGGAAATTGGCTCACAAAGAATTATAGAAAAAATTATTTGGAGTGACAAGGCAGATCCCGTTGAAGTTTATCGAACCATACTTTTAGATCAATTTAGAGACGATTATTTCTCTCTCCCACATCTTAAACAGGTC
>JAJFMB010000181.1 GCA_021772355.1 Chlamydiota bacterium
AGCTATAAGCGATAAATGACATAAGCATCGCGACTTTAGTATCATTGTATAGGACCTACTAGTATTTTTTATCATTGATTGTGGCTTAGTGATTTCTCTCTTTTGTAATCAGCCTCGATCATGATTTTAACTAGTTCCCTAAAATCTGTTTTGGGTTTCCAATTGAGTTTTTGATCTGTTTCGGTCACATTAGGAACAAAAGGAGTGGTTTCTGTTGGGCGGTAAAAATCCGAATCAATTTGAACGATAATCTGCCCTGTCGCTTTGTCAACCCCTATTTCATCTATTCCTGTTTCTTTCCATACTATTTCTATGTCCAATTCACCAAAAGCTTGTTCTACAAACTCCCTGACTGAATGTAATTCACCAGTTGCAATAAGAAAGTCATCAGGTTCATCTTGCTGAAGCATTAGCCACATTGCCTCTACGTAATCCTTAGCGTATCCCCAATCTCTTTGAGCATCCAAGTTGCCCAACTTCAGAATTTCTCTAGATCCAAGTTTATATTTCACGGCTGCTTGAGTAATTTTTCGTGTAACAAATCCCTCTCCTCTTAAGGGGGATTCATGATTAAACAAAATACCATTGCAAGCAAATATTCCGTATGCTTCTCTATAGTTAACGGTAATCCAGTAACTATATAATTTTGCGATTCCATAAGGAGTCTTGGGATGAAAACGGTACTTTGCATAAGGAGCGTTGCCGGGATACATACCATAAATTTCGCTAGATGCTGCCTGAAAAAACTTTACCTTTTTTGTTAAGCTAAGAAGTTGTAGCGCATCCAAAATACGGAGAGTGCCTATTGCGTTCACTTCTGAAGTCTCTTCAGGCGTTTCAAAAGACTGCTTAACACTACTTTGTGCAGCTAAATTATATATCTCATCAGGTCGCACTTTATCGATTAACTTGATCACGCTCGTAGAATTAACAATGTCTCCTTCAAGCAGAATAAAATCCGGATTTTCAAGAAGAGTTATTTTGAAGCCTTTAATTGTAAATAATTCTTCAGCCAAACGGGGATTTCTAGAAACTCCATGAACCTGATAATTCTTGCTTAGCAAAAACTCTGCAAGATAAGTACCATCCTGTCCGGAAACACCAAAAATGAGAGCTTTTTTCTGACTGTTTTCGAGCGCGCTTGCAGAGGGGTCTGCGTGCACAAAATGCATCAGCAAGATCAGAAAAACTGTAGTTTTTTTTAGCATTTATCAAACCTTAAATACATCTCTCAATAATCAAATTAAACTAATTCACCAACCTAAAGGTCTTTTTATATTTTTGATAAAGCTTTTCACAAGTTGTCATCAGATAGTCGTCGGTAAGAAGATTCTGATCACCGAGAATAACTTTGCGGGGCTTCACTAATGAAAGATACCTTCCTTTTTGCTCTTCCCAAGCGTATTGTGATACCCATTCAGGAGCCTTATCAGCTAGTTCTAAATAGTCTTGGTAATTCTCATATACATCGCGCATAGCAGCTTTGACATCCTCTTTGGCGCAATTGAAAAAATTACCAAGAGGCTGCTCCCCAAAAAGTCCAGCATTAGTAGCAGGTTCCTTTATTTCAGAAGGGACTACCTTGACAAGACCTGATTCACAAATAGTGATTTGAGCAGTATTACTTGTTAAGACACATGGAATGCCTAATGCCATAGCTTCTCGCGGACAAAGGGAGTAACCTTCACCTTTTGAGAAATTGACAAAACAATCAAATGAATCCAGTAAATCAAGTAATCCTGAATTAGTTAAAACATCATGTGAAAATACGATATTTGAGATACCTAAAGCTTTGATCTGTTTTTTGCACTGTGCTACTGCTCCGAATCGGCTGTTGAGTCTGAGGATGACATCGGGAGAGTCGCCAAACTCCTCAGCAAAGGCTTGTATCATAAGAGGATAGTTTTTCCGTTCGTCACAGCTTACAGTTGTTCCGAATACAAATGGGTCTGAGGGGCGGTTTCGTCTTTCCTTCGCAAAATGCTCTTCAAAGTTCATACCTATTGGCAAAACAAAGATAGGGATCTTAACACCGCACTCTTTGTACACTCCAACCAGGTAAGGATCGGGGACGACGACGGAGTCGAAATTCGAATTTAGGAACCTTACCCATTGACGGGGTATTGAATCCGTCTCAAACATTGAGTAAGCGATCTTTATCTTGCTATTTGGAACTTGTGTGTAAAATGCACTATGCAGGTGCCATATCGGATTAAACAAGATACTGACGGTGCCGGGTTTATTGTCTGAGTTATTGACGATGTCTTGGACATCAGGGCTTACATCGGTCGGATTAAAGGTTTTGGCGATGCAGCTGATGGAGAGGTCGTTTTTCAGAAGTTCCATAACGCCGATGGAAATTCTACCGAGGCCGTCGGCATAATTGACATTTCCGACAACGGTCAAATCGTGAGCTCTTGCTAAGTGAGGTATCGCCAAAAACAGCAAGAGCAGAAGCGTTTTCTTCATCTATTCTCCTTCAAAACTTGTCATTATTAGAACTGCAAAAGTTTTTTTGCAACCAGTATTATCATTCTTACTAGCATCTAATGAGCATCTTACAGAAATGATAGCGAGTACCTTATTACAAATAGAAACATTGATGCAACAGCTAATCACAGCTTCTTTAAATAAGCTCTGAGACCTTGTTCTGAAAGTATTTTGAAGGCTTCATCTTGTGTGATCCTGCGGTTATGTTTTAGCGTTTCGAGGATATGAATAATGCTAAGGCCAACTTCGGCGGCCTGCTGTGCGGGCAGTTCGGCGATGTAACGTTTTGACTTATAGAGGACAGCGTTCGCTTCTGCATAGGTGATTGGAGATGCCCAGGCAGTGCGTTGCAGAACATCGTTTACATGAGATTGAATCAGAAAAGTGGCACGACCAATAAGTTTTAGATTGCTAGGCTGAACATGAGTCATCGTATTGCCGACCACTTTATCCAGAAGAGCCATCACCCCCGTCGAGTGGGTATTAAGGATTATTTTTAAGGCAATTTGTTCATTGATACCAAGGGGGTCATTGAGCGTGGATATGTTAATACCGATAAAGGCACTATTGGGCATATCCATCTCTTTTTTATCTGTCACTGCGATAATACCTAAAGCCTTGTCCCTTTGGAATAATTTGCAAAACTTATGGAAGGACGATTCAGGATTTTCCAATTCCTCGATCTCAGAAGCAGTGAGAACGAGCACCCCTAAGTCTCCTTGGCGATTGATATTAAATTCACCAAAGGAAAAATCGTATAGCTCCTGCTGTTCGTCACCCGCTTTTTCGAGACTCTTTAGCGCGACACTCTTTAAAAAAGGATCATCAATTTGCATCGTAAACGGTTTATTGTAGTGCTTGTGCGATAAACCTTTAAATGAACGCCCCAAAAAAGCATGCCACGCAGCCTGCTGATCTTCAGCTTGCGTCCACACTTGAATCCAGCAGCGGCGACTTTTTTGCTCGATTGTGTCTAGGGCATTGAGCCTAAAAGTGGGACTTCTTTCGGTACCATCAATAAAGACAGTGATCAGCGCTTCTTTAGCAAAGTATGTCGAGAAACGATGGTTTTGATACGTTTGTGACTCGAGGGTAGTTAATTCTGCTATTTGCGGAATAGCTTCTTTCACACGATGTAATACCTGGGCGAAGGTGTCGAAACGCTCTTTGAAGGAAAACGGCTCTGCAAACCCCAATGTCTGCATCTCCTTTTCGGTTAGCACATCGGCAAGCAATTCTTCTAGTGCAAAGTGCATCACATTTGCTAATACATACGTTTCACTAGTAGTAGCCTGCATCCGTGTAGAACCCGCGATCGCTTGGCTACCGGTCGTAAGATTAATTTTTGTGATCCCCTCCTCTTGCAAGACTGAGCGGCTACGCTCAAAAGGCAACAAACACTCCTCAGGATTGTTATAGATAAAGAAAAGGTGCTCTTTTGCCCTATCAGCTTCCGACCACTGATCGCGAGCTGCGCGTATGGTCCCAATAACAGATGAGGTCTCTCCCCCTTCAGTCACGCAAAAGACGGCATCTCCCTTTACGATGCCGTGCTCTTCTAATTGCAGTTGACCTATCAACTGTAAATCCTCGAACCCCTCCAAAGAACTGATTAACGCGCGGTCAGCACCGGTCATCTCTCCAATCAATCGGTTGCTAAGATTATCGCCATACGCGTTTGTGATCTTTCCCCATATTTCCTTATGCTGCTTGCACCTTTGCCAAAAGGGACGCCAAAAGGTGCTTTCCATTAGCTTTGCCAGCCGACCAGTAGAGCCGCAGCCATAAAAATAAATCTTATGTCCGCTCTTGATCGCGCGCACCATAGCTTTTTTTGCTTGAACAAGAGACTCTGTTGGTAAGTTCATTAGCATCTGAGAGATATCGTCATCAACAGACAAAAGCGCCTGCAGTCCCGCTTGAACATCTTCCTGAATCACCGAACTTAAGTTCCACGTTTTTGAGTGACGCTTCTCGGTAAGTAACGTGTGCAATTGAAACTGCGTTTTATTACTGACGTAATCGACTGACTCCTCGCAAGGGACGATCTTCATTTTAGCAAGCAAATCGACTGCCCTTGTTAAGCCGGAACTCATAGCTAATCTCCCTTGTGTGAAAAAATCGACAACGTTAAAGTAGCATATTTTCATTTCAGGGACATTTATGTTAAGAGTTTTTCTCGCGCTAACAATTCTCTTCCTTAACTGTGGATTCGCTAGCCACTCTATTGAAACGATGAACGAAAAGTGGAAAGTTGCTTTAGCGGAAACACCTCCCTATCCCGAAGACGCCTTCCATGGACGCGGCATCGTCATAGCTGCCGGAGGAGCAAAATATCTACAAAATGCCTGGGTTCTGGTTAACATCCTTAGAGACTACCAGTGCTCACTCCCTATAGAAATTTGGTACATCGGTAAAAAAGAATACATCACCAAATTTATGAAAGGTTTCGAAAAAATGGGCGTGATGTGTAAAGACATCACACACTATTTTGACAATTCAATTCAAAGTTTCGAAGTTAAAATCCACGCGATTCTTGCCAGCCAATTCCAAGAAGTGCTACTGCTCGATGCCGATAACGTTCCTCTCCAAGACCCCTCCTTCTTATTCGACGCACCGGCCTATACCGATACAGGCGCGCTTTTTTGGCCGGATATGCAAGTGCTCAATAAAGAGCATCCCATCTTTTCCATTTTGGAATTAGAACCTTTAGAGACACGCTGCCAAGAGAGCGGTCAGATCGTGCTCGATAAGGAAAGATGTTGGGAACCCTTGCAGCTCTGCTTACACCTCAACCAAGAAAGTTCCTACTACTATAAAATCCTTCTCGGGGACAAAGACACATTCTTTCTATCCTGGATGACACTAGACTATCCCTTCACAATGATCGACACCTTACCGGGACTTGCTAAGAAATCGAAAATAAGAAATGGTTTTATCGCGTTTCTGCAAAGAGACACAGACGGAACTCCCCTCTTTTGTCACTCTGTCAATAAGAATTGGGCTCAACGCTCGAGCTTTCATCTGATGTGGAACTACTATGCTCTTCCAGAGCAGCCCGCTCAGCAAACAGATCCTCCCTACCCTTTTAAAGAACTCAAATTTGCCCCTTTCTCTAAGCTCTCTTTTGGGTTAGAAAAAAAATGTCTTAAGTACTTAAACGAAGCAAAGTCCTTTCTAGAGAAAAAATGAAAACAAAACTGATCTGCACACTCTTTGCTTTGCTTCTACCTTGGCTCGCTTATGGTGAAAATACGAACCTCCTCGGCAATTGGGGAGGCTTTCGCGATTGGCTGAAGTGCCGTGGTATCACACCTATTGTGCACTACTGGAATGACCCCTTAGGCAATCCCATCGGCGGAAAAAGCCAAGGAATGACACAAATCGGTGAAATCAAATTTCTTTTGGATGGAGATCTCGGCTGCGGCCGCGGCTACCACATTTCTGGCATGTGGAAGTCAGGAAACAACCTTTCGGGAAAATATATCGGCAACGCTTTTAATGTTGCCGAACTGTATGGAGGAAGAACTTGGCGCCTCGCAAGTCTTCATCTTCAGTACTCCTTCTGTCAGGATAAGTACTTCGTAAAAGCTGGTCGCCTTGCTGCCGGTGAGGATTTTATGACCTCCCCCCTTTACTTCTACTACGTCAATACAGCTTTCGACCATAACCCCATCGCCGTCTTTTTTAACTTCCCCGCGTTCACAACATTTCCTGAAGATACCTGGGGCGTAATGGGCAAAGCCTATCTGACACCCTCCTGGCTCACAAAAATTGGCCTCTACAACGCCAACAGCCACATTTTCGAGAACCGCTACAACGGCATGAACTTCACATTTAAAAGTACTGACGGCGTGCAAATCTTAACTGAAACGACATATCTCAAAAAAGGGGATTTCCCCGGCAATTACCAAATCGGCATCTTATTTCAAACGGGAAAAAGCACAAAATTCCTTGGGGGAAATGTTCAAGGGAACTACTCCCTTTACACCTATTTTGATCAGGTCATGCCCTTTAACAAAAAACTGACAGCCTTTGCTTGCGGCATGATTGCACCCAAAAACCGCAACAAATTTCCCTACTACTTTCAAACGGGACTTCTCTATCAAGGACTCATCCCTTCTAGACGTAAGGATATGAGTGCAATTGGTTTGGCATACGGCAGCTACAGCAGCGACTTGCGCAAAACACAAGGAAAAAAAACACAAAATTTTGAAATGGTAATAGAGATGAACCACCGCTTCACGTTTTGCGGCTGGGGCTACTTTTCTCCCGACTTACAAGTTGTGATCAAACCTAAAGGGTTCAGCTCCACCCCCAACGCCCTCGTCTTAGGAGGCGAGTTGGGGATAGATATTTGACCCCTAAACGATCTAAATCACAACCGTTGCAGGAGGACTTAAAACGCCAACTTCATTGACAGCATGCACTTCATACGTATCCTTTTGCTTGCCTCGGTTATGGTCATCAAACACAAGAGGACCCTTAGCCGGCACTGTGCCGATCTCAACACCATTGCGGAAGATCACGTATGACACAACCCCCTCAGAAAGACTTGCCTTCCAAATCAAACGATTAAAGTGTTCGCTTTGAGTCGGAAAGCGGTTCGTTTTGCGCTTACCGCTTAAATCCCGAGGCGGTAACAATGCCGCAGTTCCTTGAGTGGATCGGACAACACGATTACCCATACCGGCATCGCGCAACCAAACAGCGATCGCCTCACCAAAGTCGTTAATTTTAACGTCCTGATTCAAAAAGAACTGTGTGCTGCTCTGATCAAGAATTTTCACTGTCGACCACTGCATATTCGAAACATTAAAACTCGCTGCTTCAAGAAAGAAATCTCCCGCAGTGCGATTCCATGTAACAACAGCGTTGCCAGATACATCGAGAGCAACCCTAGGGTTATCTGTATCTATCGCAGAACGCGTTTGTGGTGCGCCCCACAAAGTGCCATTAAACAACGCAGCATCGATGACCGGATCGCCTGAGGCAACATTAACCCATGCCGCAACTGCATTCCCGGACGAATTGACAGCAATAACCGCATCTGATGAGGCCGATCCTGTTGAGATGACCCCCAGCTGAGTCACAGTGGTACCATTAAAGGAAGCTGAGCGAATATCTCCACCCTCTTCCCAAACCATAATGGCGCGTCCACTTGCATCAATACCCACTGCTTGAACATTAAATAAGTTATTTATAGGAGACCTGATTAAAGTTTCCCCTTCCCACATAGTACCATTAAACTTATTTGCATATAAGTCACCGGCATCATCCAGCCATACCGCAACAGCCTGACCGCTGCCGTTGACAGCCACTTGAGGGATCGTCATACTAACCGTAGTTGTGGAAAGGATCGTGCTAGCGGGATTTGCAGTGTTCAGAAACACCGCAGCTTCAATGTGATCATTAATTGGGTCCATCCAAACGATGACCGCGTTTCCATTGTCAGCAACACCGACGCTAGTGGGAGAATTATTTGATGCATCCGTATCAATGTCTTTGACTCCCATGTCACTCGTAAAATCCCGTGTGGCAACCAAATTTCCGTCATTGTCATTATAGACAACGACGCCCATACCTAAACAAGTTAGAACAAATGAAATGATTAATGGATTCATGGTTTACTCCGATATGGTGATGGGTTCTTGCCACTCGCCATCAAAGGTAGCTGCTTGAATTTCTAAATTAGGGGCACTGCCAATAGACCAAACAGCTATCCCTTTTTTTTCTTGCACACAGCTGACACCAATTTCAACTTGATTAATGTTCCCAACATCGGAAATCGTTTGCGCAGGAGCCCATGTGACTTCTCCGCATAGTGGCATCATCATACATATGCCTAAACTTAAGAAAAGACCTTTCATTACAACCTCCAGGTTAAAAAAAAGTCATAACATAAGTGAGCTGTTTTGAAAAAGTTTAATCAACCCCCTGATTGTGACCCTAATCTTGTCTGATGATCTTTTTTTAGAGATTTAGATATAGGAGAAAAAAAAGGCGGCATTGAACCTGCCGCCTTGAAACACTTAAATGAGTGAGCGCTTAAGCAAAAATACACCAGTAATGAGTTGGTTGATTGATGTTTTCATGCATAAACAACAGATGAACAAGTGCATTTTGAGCCACTAATTTAGGTACAATACTCATCAATCCGGGGAAACCAGCTGCACCAGCAAGAGCCGCTGCACTAATAAGAGTAATACTATTTTTTAGGATCGACTGCCCCCAATGTAGGTCACCCTTAATATCAAATAAATTTTTAAATACTGGAGTTATTAACGAATCTACTAAAGTAGCTGTAGCAGCTATAGCTCCAGCGAAAGCACCAACACCGACATTTCCACCTGTTAGCACTGTACTAACCGCAAAAGACACCACAAACGACCTCGCAGCAATTTTTAGAGTCCCTTGCGGAATTGCATCGTAATAATTTTTTGCTTGTTGT
>JAJFMB010000182.1 GCA_021772355.1 Chlamydiota bacterium
TTTGAGCCGACTATTATTGATGCATTCATAAAAAAATGGGCGTGCCGGTAATTTATCAAATTTTAACATTCGATTTATAAAAGCCACATACTCAACCCCTATAATTGATAATATAAGTTAAGGGAGAAAAAGATGAGTGTCTATCTAGTAGGTAACAGCCTTACAGAGCAAATCCAAGGAGCTCATAGAATTGAGAGCTCTGATGACGTAAAAAAGGGTAAAGAGCCCGCTTGTGTGACCCAATTTGCGGTTAATGGGGGACCCGGCGCAGGAAAAGGCTCATTTGAAGGAGCGGCAATCCAGCACATCATGGACAGTTGCGATCAAGACACTGTGGTAGTCTTAGTTGCCGAGGCCGCACGAGACGTTATAGACGGTTTGAGCAATGAGGGGCGTTTTCAAGAAGTTCTAGAATCAGGAAAGCTCAGCGAACATATTGAAAGTGAAGCCTTCAGAAGAGCAGAAGTTGCTGACAGACTCGTACAGTCGTTAAGCGGAAAAAACGTTATCGTGATCTATGATAGAGATGAAACAAACGCGGCCATCTACGATATCTTCTTTCAGTGCTACGATTTTGGAACAGAGAAACTAGATGAAGATAAATTCCGAAAACAACTCTCTGAAAATCAAAAAATTAACGATCTCATTCCAAAAATGAACACAAAATATACTAAAGTCTTTTGCACAGAACCTGTGCGCCATGAGATCAATTACGCCTGTGCAGAACCAAAAGTCACTGGAGCTAAAGTCGATCCAACTCGAAAAGAGTCCTATAAAATGGCAAAAGAGTTGCATAAAGCATTAGAGTTAGGAGCGCGTCACATTTACGGTGACAAAATGGTTGTCATTCCCAATACGGATACTTCCGAACCTTCGAATGCTAAAGAGACCATCCGCCATAGAGCATTGATCGGTATAGAGTTCATTACAACTGCTTTAGAGAGCAAAACCAAAAGAGCAACTTCAGGAACATTTAAAGCATTGATAGATAAATTCTTATCTCCTAAGCAGAACACAAAAGAAATTCCAATGAGTGTGATGGTGAAGTAAACTGCATAAAAAAATTATTTTTTCTTCCTGGGAACCTCCTTATTGTTAAGGAGGTTCTTTTTTTTATAATTTTTTATTGATAATTTCCATTTGGAAAGTTATAGAGAGGAATGATACGTGACGAAAAAATAACGTCTAGGAGTTTACAGATGAAAAAAGCCCTAATACTCACAGTTGGCCTTGCACTGACGCTGCTTTACGGTTGCTACAATGATAGCAAAAATGGAAATGGCAAGAGCAAAAACAAAACTGATGCTGTCAAAGCTTCACCCAAGAACTACAAAACCGTCTTCGAAAATGATAAAGTGCGCGTTTTGAAAAAGCAAATCAAACCCGGTGAGTATACCGAGTGGCACGCCTCCCCCACATCCGTTTACTATGTGATTGAAGATGCTGATGTGCGCGAACACTATACTGACCAGAAGCCCAAAGAGCAGAAGCTGAAGAAAGGGTCAGTATTTTACCAAGACAAAGTGAAACAGCATATGTTCGAAAACCTCGGTCAGACAAATGCAGAAGCGATTGTCATCGAGCTGAAAAAAGACTAGCCGTTTCTGATTTGATGCGCTAAACTAGTGGCCCTCAATTACAAGGTGTCTCTTATGTGGAAAATCTGGTGTGCTGCCTTACTATTTTTCTCCTCTTTGCATGCGGACACAAGAATTATCGCATTTGCAGGCAGCAGCCATGAGGGCTCTGTTAATCAAAAATTAGTCCTCGAAGCAGCGCGTATCGCAGGAGATATGAAAGCAAATGTCTTTGTTCTCGATCTCAAAGACTATCCCCTCCCCATTTATAATGCTGATTTGGAAGCAAAAGAGGGGGTTCCTCAAAATGCGCAGAAACTCGCGGATCTCATGGCAGGCAGTCAAATTGCTCTCATTGCCTCTCCGGAATATAACGGATCTATCACACCCCTTATTAAAAACACTCTTGATTGGATCTCTCGAATCAAGATCAAAGGCGCAAGCCCCTTTAAAGGAAAGACCTTTGTCATTATGAGTGCCACGCCAGGAAAAGGGGGTGGCAAAAAGGGTCTACAACATCTACGTGACATCCTTACCTCCCTTGGAGGTCAAGTACTCCCACAGCAGCTTAGCGTCTCTAATGCCTATAGCGCCTTCGATTCAGAAGGACACCTAATTGATCCCCAAACGCAAAAAGAGCTCCAGGAACTTGTGCAAAAAGCTCTCTCTTCTCCTCGTCAAACACGCAAATAACCTAATACTCTCAATACCCCAGATTGCGACCCTAATCCATAGTCTGGCGCTCTAGAAAACAACTATGAGGAGGAGTATGTTAGGCCTCAGATTAGGTCACAATTAGAGGTCAATACGAGAACTCATTCCAGTTATTATCACAATAGCGCCTGTTTTTATTTAGGCTATCGATTGCAGCAACGTCTTCTTCGGAGAGAGTGAAGTCTAAGGAAGCAATATTTTCCTCGAGGTGCTTTGGGCTTGACGCTTTAGGAACGACAGGAATATTTTTTTGAATGATCCAACGCAAAATCACTTGGCCGGCCGTTTTTCCGTACTTATCCCCTATGGAGGCAAAAAGTGATTCGTCTTGTGGTAAAGACCCTTTCCCAAAAGGACGGTAGGCGATTAACCGTGTCGCATGCGCCTCGGCAAAAGAGAGAAGCTTTTTTTGGTAGAGATAAGGGTGAAACTCTACTTGATTGAAAGAGATTGAGACACCGGCATCGTAGGCATCTTGTAGATGGTGTTCAGTACAATTAGAAACCCCTGCGTAACGTAGAAGTCCCGTTTTGGTCAAATCTTGCAACTCCCCTGCTACTTCGATCCAAGGTAAATCATGCTTGGGCCAATGAATCAACATCAAATCAAGGTAATCGGCACCCAACTCATCAAGGGTAATTTCAACACTTTCCCTGACACTTTCTCGGATACGACTGAAATTCACGTGGGATTTACTAAGTGGACCTTCGCCGACACCAAGGGAGATTTTACTCGTCAAAAAAAGCTTATCACGGTCATATCCCCTAAGAGCCTCTCCAATTTCACGTTGGTTTTCATAGGCCATGGCCGTATCAATGTGACGATAGCCCATTTCGATAGCCTCTGCCACAGCCTCGCGACACTGATCGCCGCGCATCATCCAGGTTCCTAAGCCTATTAGTGGAATATCCATATATCTCGAGTATATAGAACGCTTCTCCACTATTTGGCAATTTTTTAATAAATCAGCACTCTTGACTTAAGAGTGCTAAATTTCTTGACGTATGTCCTGAATATTTGTTATATTGTCAGAGAAAATAAAAGAGAAAAGCATGACAGAAAGCAAAAGATCCGGAAAAAAGGCCCGAGAGCACGGTGTTTTGATGGGATGCGTAGATTATTTCATCAGAACAGGAAAACCCGTGGGCTCAAACACGCTTAAGGAAGCGGGTTTTGAAGAGCTGAGTTCTGCGACAATCCGAAACTACTTTGCCAACTTAGAAAAACAAGGGTATTTGACCCAGCAACACGCCTCCGGAGGGAGAATACCTACGGCAACTGCTTATCGCATTTATGCTGAAGAGCATAAGGAAGATGATAATGCGGAAATAAAAGTAGATTTAGGGGAAGAAACCCATGAAATCGCCACCTTTCTACAAGAATCAGCCGAAAAACTAAGCGATCTTACCAAGTGTGCCGTTTTTTTATCCGCTCCCCGCTTTGATCACGATTTTGTCATGGACATCAAACTCGTCCCTCTCGATATCCATCGTTGTCTTGCTGTACTTATTACCGATTTTGGTGTGATCCAGACAGAGTTGATCAGGCTCGATGTTAAAGTGACAAGTTTCCTACTGAAGAAGATGGAAGGGTATTTTCATTGGAGAATGACAGGTCACGATAAGCCGGAAAACATGTCAGGTGAAGAAGAGCAAACAGCGCAGAATTTGTATAATGAGCTAATGGTGCGTTATATTGTAGGGTATTCAAGCTTCTCAGATGAGGATATCTACCGGACAGGTTTTTCTAAACTGCTTGGTTATTCTGATTTTCACGAAACCACAAACCTCGCTCACACCCTCTCACTTTTTGAAAATATCCAGAGTCTAAGGTTGCTGCTTCGAGAAACAACCAAGAAAAATACATTGAGATTTTGGATCGAAAGTGATTTGTACCCCTTTACCCATTCAACGCCGGATTGCAGTGTGATCACTATTCCCTACACGATTAACCAACAACCTGCCGGCGCAGTGGGAATCATGGGGCCAATGCGCATCCCCTATCAACAACTATTTTGTTACCTAAGGGCATTTACGAGCGAGTTGAGTCAGATGCTCACAAAAAGCGTCTATAAATTTAAAATTAGCTTTCGTCAACCTCAAGAAGGCAAGCTCTATCTACAAAAAGAAGAGCATCAGATGCTGGGGCAGTCCCGACTAAAGTTACTAGAAGATAAAAGATCTTAAGGAGAAGCACATGGCAGAAGCCGAACAAGAAGAAAACACGGAAGAAAACCTACAGGCAACAGAAGAAGCAAAGCCTGCAAGAGAACCGCAAGAAGTTACAATTCTAGATACTGAATTAGAACAGTTGCAGTTTGAAGCCCAAGACTACAAAGACAAATACATGCGCACACTAGCTGAATCTGAGAACCTGCGCAAACGGCTGCAAAAAGAGCGCCAAGAATTAATCCAGTTCGCGATTCAAAATGTAGTCATCGATTTTTTACGTCCACTCGATCATATGGAAGGGGCTCTCTCCCATGTGGACAATATGTCCGATGACGTTAAGCATTGGGCCAAAGGATTTGAAATGATCCTAACGCAATTTAAAGACGCGTTAGCAGGACACGGTGTAAGACCGTTTAACTCGAAAGGTCAAGTATTCGACCCTCATTTCCACGAAGCTATCGAAATGGTAATTACCGATGAGCACGCTCCCGGAGTTATCGTAGAAGAGAGCCTTCGCGGTTACAAGTTAGGAGATCGAACAATAAGACCTGCGCGCGTTAAGGTAGCAAAAGCATCGTCCACTGAAGAAGAATTAAACACTAAAACAGATAAGGAGTAACATTATGGCAGAAGGTCAAAAAAGTAGTAAAAAAATTATCGGTATTGACTTGGGAACGACCAACTCATGTGTTGCTGTCATGGAAGGGGGCTCCCCAAAAGTCATCGCATCTGCAGAAGGAACACGCACAACGCCCTCTGTCGTAGCGTTTAAGGGAAATGAACGCATTATCGGCGTCCCTGCCAAAAGACAGGCTGTAACAAATCCCGAAAATACAGTGATCTCATCCAAGCGCTTTATTGGAAGAAAATACTCAGAAGTTGAATCAGAAATCAAAACTGTTCCGTACAAAGTCACCAGTAATGACAATGGCGATGCCGTTTTTGAACTGAACGGCAAAATTTATACGCCGGAAGAAATTGGGGCCCAAGTCCTCATTAAAATGAAAGAAACTGCAGAAGAGTATCTTGGTGAAAAAATCACAGAAGCTGTAATTACCGTTCCTGCCTATTTCAATGACTCGCAGAGACAATCCACAAAAGATGCTGGAAAAATTGCAGGGTTAGATGTCAAACGCATCATTCCCGAGCCAACTGCCGCAGCACTTGCTTACGGATTAGATAAGGCGCATACGGATAAAAAAATTGCAGTCTTCGATTTAGGTGGTGGAACTTTCGATATCTCCATTTTAGAGATCGGGGAAGGTGTTTTTGAAGTTCTTTCCACTAACGGAGACACGCACCTTGGCGGTGATGACTTCGATATCGCAATCTTACACTGGATTCTTGAATAATTCAAAAAAGAGAACGGCATTGATTTGCATACAGACAAAATGGCTCTACAGCGTTTGCGTGATGCTGCAGAAAAAGCCAAGATTGAACTTTCCGGTACGCACTCCACCGAAATCAATCAACCCTTCATCACTATGGATGCCTCCGGTCCCAAACACTTAGCTCTTACACTGACACGCTCTAAACTAGAAAGTCTAACTTCCGGTTTAATTGAGCGTTGTAAAGGACCTTGCCTTAAAGCACTGCAAGATTCCGGTATCAAAAAAGAAGATATCGGCGATGTCATCCTCGTAGGCGGTATGAGCAGAATGCCGGCTGTCCAAGAAATGGTAAAAGATCTTTTTGGTAAAGAGCCTCATAAAGGGGTAAACCCCGATGAAGTAGTGGCCATTGGTGCTGCGATTCAAGGTGGTGTTCTTAGCGGTTCTGTTAAAGATGTCTTACTTCTTGACGTGACCCCCTTGACACTCGGTATTGAAACTCTCGGTGGTGTCTTGACACCTCTTGTTGAGCGCAATACAACGATTCCGACACAGAAGAAGCAGATCTTCTCTACCGCAGCTGATAATCAGCCTGCCGTGACGATCCGCGTCTTACAAGGGGAGCGTAAAATGGCCAATGACAACAAAGAAATCGGCCGTTTTGACCTAGCAGACATCCCTCCTTCTCCACGAGGAACACCTCAGATCGAAGTAGCATTTGATATTGACGCTGACGGTATTTTACATGTTTCTGCCAAAGATCAAGCATCCGGTAAAGAGCAAAAAATCCGTATCGAAGCACAATCGGGATTAAACGAAAGTGATATCAACCGCATGGTGCAAGATGCTGAGCTTCACGCTGAAGAAGATAAGAAGCGCAAAGAAGAAGTGGAAGTGAAAAACGAAGCTGACTCTCTTGCCTTCCGTGCAGAAAAAGCATTATCTGAATACAAAGATAAGCTTCCAAACGATGTTTCAGAAGATATCCAAGGCAAGATCGAAAACGTTAAAAAAGCTATGGAAAGCAATGACATCGGCCGTATACGTCAAGCTAAACAAG
>JAJFMB010000183.1 GCA_021772355.1 Chlamydiota bacterium
CCGGACCTCCATGAAGAACAACGACAGGAATTCCATCAGGATTGCCATAGAGCGCATAATAAAGTTCGTGAATCTCTGAAACAGGTAGATAACCTTCGAGACGCGGCGATGATATAATATTTTTTTTATTGATGTGATTCATGTTAGTTGTTTCCTTTTTTTCTTCAGAGAAAACCTGCACTGATAACAGGCAAAGTAGAACACAAGCTCTAATAAACATTTTACATCCTTTAAGATTATGAATTTTATATATTAAACAGTAAATAAAAATAAGTCTTTACTTATTATCTATTACAATTTAATCGCTTGTAAGCTATAATTACTCCTTTACCAAACTAGGTTTGTTATGCGTAAATACCTTATCATTCTTTCATTTTTTATAACCACTCTAAATGCCGGTGAATTTACAGTTTGTTCTTACAACTGCGGCGGCCTCTCCAATCATTACGACTACATTCGCGCGGTCTGTATGCAAAATCTCATTCAGGAGAGATACAATACTGAACCTCAATCAATGAGTGACATAGAAAAAACCCAAAAAATTGCTCTTAAGGCTCTGTTTACCGACAACCAAGAAGAGAAGGATAATTTAGATACTCTATCCTCAAATGCTCTTTGGTATCAGAAGTCTGAAAAAATCGTTACCAATTACAAAATTAGACCTGTCGTCATCCACGATGAAGAAATCAAGGCTATGTTGTTCGATCACCTCAGAAACCTAGCGCAAGACCAAGACAATGACGACCTACAATCTCTTTTAACAATCGGTCGTTATGTGATGGGCGAGAGAATCTTTCACCACCGCCTAAAGTATGACATTATCTGCTTACAAGAAGCTAACTATCTTAATGCGGCGATGTTCCCGGACCACTATGATGTGCGCTTTTCAGAAACAGGGGGCATGACCACTGGAGTTGCCTGGAATACAGAGCGTTTTGAACTTCTCGAAGATGTCGGTTCCCTTGTCAACCGCGGCTATGCTGTGAAATTATTAGATAAGGAAGATAATAAAAGCGTCATCATCGCTTCCGGACACATCACGGGATGCCATCCTTTTAAAATCGTTGATTCTGATTCGACTAAAGGGGACAAAGAGCTTAAAACTATCCTGCAAACATTAGAGGAGAACGAGGCAGATATTAAGTTGATTGGGATGGATTCCAACGTAGCTTCTACACATCCCCGCTTAGGACTTCTCAAAGAAAGAGACTTTATTCTAGATTATGAGAACTTTTTGGAGCCCACATGCACTAACCCCAACTTCATACTCAATACAAGAATTGATTGGATTGCAGTAAAAGCTCTCGAAGATATCTCAATTACCAACATTCAAGTTCAGGGCGTCAATCTCAATAGCCTAGAAACAAATATCAGTGACCACAAACCCATTGCGGCCCTCATTCGGTATTGAAATGTATCCACGAAGGTGCGCTTGTAACAAAGCATATGAGAGGCATACATCTCTTACTTTTGCCTTGACTACCATGCCGGCAAGAGGGACATCCACCTCACCCCTTACCAAACCTTGAAAAACTTGTTGTATAGGTAAGCGCACGACTTTGGCTATTGCTTCGGAATCTTCAGGTTGAGACTCTTGCACCCCGGAAACTTCAGCTAGAAAAATCGGTAAAACGGTGACCAACGTTCCTGTATCATGAGCCAATTCCCCTAATGATGTTATCCTAGAAAGAAGACACCCCGTTTCCTCAGTAGCCTCTCTTTCTGCTGTTTCTTCAGGGCTTTCATTGTTTTCTCTACATCCACGCGGAATTTCAAGTTCCCAAGAACGGGTCGCATGCCTAAAGATACAGATGAGATAAACAAACTTGCCATCTCGGCTTATTGGAAGCACTCCTGCACCCGGATGCCCATCCAAAGATTTTTTCCAAAGTAAACGGGCATAGATGCCGTAATTTCCCTTGGGGAAACGCACCACATCGTTTATCCACATCCAGTAGGAATCATGTGCGACAATTCCAACAGGTCGACCCATCTCTTTTTTCATTTTTTGCATCGTCTCAGGATCTGTGACAATTTCAATTTCGCCAGCTTCCCAAGATCCCAACGGTCCCAGGGAAGCCGAATACCTCTGTAAAAGAGAGTGATAATCGTCAAAGTTTTCTGCAGTCCCTATAGCACAAAGTAATAAGCAAAAAATTAGGGCTCTTTTTTTCATCATGACACTCTCTTCATATCTGGGTTGATATCAATCAAACGAAAAGGGACTTGAATAAGAAAAGCCTTTTACCGCGCTACTTCAGACAGAACGATCAGAAATTCCCTCAGAGCGTTTGAAAACGACTCTTTTATACCCGTAAATACTTAAATTTACAATGATCATTCCAATTAAAAAGGGATAAAATATTTCCAGAACAGGGGCGGTCACCATAGTGATTCCCTTCAACCCCGCTAAAGACATAATAAAAGTGATGAGAAGAGAAGAAATTTTTGCTCCTGTTTCACTTTCATATTTTTTGAAAAGCGTTTTACTCAAAAATTCCGCATACACAACAACAAGAGCAACAGAGGTTGTGAGACATGCTAAAAATATTGCAACAACAGCAATCATACCCATCTGAGGTCCCAAAACATCTTTAGCGATATAAGCAAGCATCTGATCTTTCGGCACTGTTTGTAGCATATCGGCATGCGCGCCTGCCAAAGCAATCAAACTCACGTAGACGACACCTAAAAGGGAAATCCCAACAACGCATGCTTTAAAAGTAATCCATAAAGGACGCATTTTCTCGTGAGATGTTTTTTGTAAAATATCTATCACCGACGCGGAAAAGAAGAAAGCAGCGATCAAATCCATTGTATTATAGCCTTCTAACAAGCCTTGATAAAAATACTCCATTCCCTCACCGGAAGGCATCGCAAAAGCATCCTGAATACTGACCCCTTTGAAAATGATCATCGAAAGACACGCCAAAAGAAGAGGAGTTAGCACATAACCCAAAATATCCAGCATCCGCCCTTTTTTACCGACGACAAAGAAAATCAGAACGCAATAAAGCGCGCTAAATACCCACAAAGGGCCGACATTGACATAAGATGAAAGACTCGAATAGGCCAATGTGATGCAGCGCGGAGCCGAGCCAAGAGGTATCCAAATCGTAAGAAGAATAGCAATTAATATGGATCCGAATCGATTACCTAAACAACGAAAAAAGGCTGTGTAATCCCCTTTATAGACGACCATGGCAATTACTCCCAAAAAAGGAACAGCAACAGCGGTCAGCAAGAATCCCAAAGAAGCCAAAAGACATTGGTCCTTGGCTAAATGACCCACATAAAGAGGGAAAATCAGGTTACCAGAGCCAAAAAACATAGCAAATAAGGCAAGACCAATAAAGATAAAAGAAAATTGTTTATTTCCGATCATAATATCCTCTACTCAATTTAAGAAATTATATAGTATTTTAACAAAAAATTAAAGTGATAAAAATAAGTGTAAACTTAAAATATTAAATTGATACCCCTCGAGGGGTTGTGAAGAGAACAGCAGTGAAAGTTTGAAAACAAACTAATTTTGATACTATTTGATAATACATTCTTTTGTTCATCTTTTCCTCCTATTAACACGAAGGATGCCTAAATGTATAAGACATCAATATTTTAATGACAAGCTTTTTTGATTTTGCATGGTTTGAGAAGGGAGCAGGCCAACAGTTGATATAGATTGACTTTTACACTGAAATAAATCATACTAACTCCTTTAAATAAAGGAATTTTATGTCTATAATTATAGCCTTTATTATGGCAACTACCCCTATAACTCAGGATTATGCACTTGAACAAGACGCAAAAGATCCTCTTGCCGAAGCAAGGTCAGAGTATGTGGTCACAAAACATCTGGAATCTGGGGAGCCGACAACCTATTTTTCCGACATGTCCCTTGGTCTCGCCCAGATAGCGAGCAAAGAATCTGTGAGGCGCTATTTTGATGAGGTGGAATACGGCCACCGCTCGCGTTTTAACGGTGATCGCGCTTGGGTGAAACATCCTCAGAAACTCCATGATAAATTAGCTAAAATTGTCGGTGCTAGAGCAGACGAGGTGATCATAGCCGGAACAACGCAAACAAACGCAAACCTGCTCTTGAATGCCTTCTATAAACCAACACCTGAAAGAAACATCATATTACTTTCAGCACCAACTTTTTCTGGCAACAGCAGCATCGCCAACGAACATGTGCAGATGCATGGTTATTCTGAAACAGAATCAGTCCTCACATTGCAGCCCAAAGAAGGAAAAGAGCTTGTCTCTACAAATGACATCCTAGAAGCCCTTGAGGAAAGAGGCAGTCGGATCTCGGTTGTGTTTCTCGACGGAGTCAACTATGTGACAGGTCAAGCCTTGGACATTAAAAGAATCACTCAAAAGGCACATGAAAAGGGATGCAAAGTCATTTTCGACCTAGCTCAAGCAGTGGGCAATATTCCATTAAATTTGCATGAATGGAACGTCGATGCCGCCAACTGGTGCCACTATAAGTTCTTGAGTGGACCTAATGGGGGTACTGGCGGACTTTTTGTTCATCAAAGGCACGGAGAAGATCCTGATCTCCTACGCCCCGCCGGCTGGAAAGCTGAAGGACCGGGTTCCACGAGAGGACATTTCGTCCCGAAAGCTGGAGCAGCCGGATTTCAATTGAGCTCTTCCTCCACCCTTGATCTCTACGCCCTTGAACCCTCCCTAGAACTCTTCGACAAAGTAGGAATGGACGCCGTTGTCGAAAAATCAAGAGGCTTAACAACTTTCTTTTTAGCTTTACTACAAACAATCGACACAGAAAAAATTACCATCGTCACACCGGAAGACCCCTCTCAACGAGGCTGCATGATCTCTTTAAAGGTCACCGAAAACCGACAAGAAATTGTGGACAGGCTTTATAACGAATATCATATTGATTGCGATACGCGCGACCCCCACTACATCCGCTTCGCCCTCACCCCGCTACACACAAGCTACAACGATGTTTACAACTTAGCCAAGGCGCTAAAAGAGGTTTTTTAAGTCGCCAATTTTATAAATTTTGAGTACACTATCGCCTCAATACAAAGGTTGGTGTAATGAAAATATATCCCCAAATTGCAGCTCTTATCTTCTCTGTGTCATCTATTTTTGCCGGTGACACCATGTTAGTGGAGAAAATTGAAGAAATCGTCGCTGAGGCTCCAGCTCTTTCAAATACAGCAGGGTTTCGTGAACTTGTTTCAGCAATTAAAGAAAATCCCACAGTCACCATTGACGGATCAGATCAGGCCAACCGCCCCGCTTTTGTGGGACTGCAATATGTAGCAGAAAGAGCTTTGACTCTGCTCTATCAAGAAGGGAAAATCACGCCTTTAGTCGGAGTTATCCACACAGACGCTCCTGCCACCCCCCTATGCACGGAAGGAGACATTTCCGAGGGACTAGTACACCCTTCACTATTGAATGATGAGCAAAGGCTCGATACGGTAAAGATTCGCGTCGAAAGTATGCGTCAATTTCTTGAGTCCGGAGCGCTTCTTTACGCCCTATATACGGATCATGGATTAGCGTCACGCTCCGAAGAGCAGCTAAACATTTTTATCTATCAGCCCTACGATAACCTTCATCGCTTCCATCTCTCCAAAATTGAAGGAAAATTGGACAATTGCTACTCAGGGGCGACCTATTTTTACCGAGATTCAGAGCAAGTAACCTATATCCTTAGCTTCCGCTCCTTTCAAGCAAACTCTCCAACAGATGGAGCTTGGACCCTTTGGCTTGGTAAGCTTGTAGATCTGCCCGCCTCTTCACAATGTGAAATCTCAGAAAGATGGGAAGCAATCCACTCTTTTCTACTCGACAACCAAATCCACATCCCATTGATTTAAAATCAATTAGATGTTATTATTCTTCTTTTTTTAGAAGAATAGTATGCTTAAGTGGTTTAACTACAACCTTACAAACCTTCCTGACTGGATAACACCAGCCGGAACGACTACGTCTGCAAAGGATAAGCCTTCCTCCGAAGAGGCGTCTCAACCAACAGCTGCTAAACCTCCTACTCCACCCTCCTCCTGCGCCACTTCCCCTTGTGTAGCCTCCTCTTCTGTTGGAGACCTTCCCCCCACCACCCCAACATCTCCTGTTGCTCACGAATCCCATCTAAATGCAGAGACGCTCAAAAGAAGGGTAGTTAATGATCTACAGCGTGTTGAGAAACGTCTTAAACGAACACCTGAAGGCGACAGCTCTTATGAAGAACAATTTCAAGCGTTTTGCACACAAGTTGCCTCAAGCGGCGACTTTGCTTCTCGCTGGAAGATGTTTACTTCGATATTTCAAGACAATACTTTCTCTTACGGACCAACTGTAAAGATTAAAATCTCTTCTGAACCCTTTAGTTCTTTAGCATTTAAAAAAGAATTTTTTCAGAAATCACATCCCGGCCTCTCTTGTAACAATCTCAATTTAATTCAAGTTTTTGAACATGAGAATGACGAGGATCCACTGATTAAAATTAGCCTCTCTCCTGATGGTAAAATCGGTGAATTGATCTGGATTCAAAAAGGCAAGAATATCAAGGGAAATGACGTTCTCAAACTGTATGGAACAATTGCAGATGCGTTAAAGATAAAGCATATGTACCTGTTCGACGATGCCAAACTTTCCGAAGAGTATAAAACTGGTAAAGGCGTCACCAAAGAACGCTCAGTATTCCTCCTTCTTTTCTATCCCTTAATCTCCTCTTCTGCAAGACCGTTTTACGAAGAGAAGCTTGGTTTTAATCTCGTC
>JAJFMB010000184.1 GCA_021772355.1 Chlamydiota bacterium
GCTATTAGCAGATACGCTCTGTTATCTATCACTTATTGAAGATCGTCCTGATCGATTGAATGTATTGGCAGAGTACGCCACAGGTTTTGCCTTTAGCGATATTGCCGAGGGAATCTACCAAAAAGTTCTTTGTTACGACCAGTATAACCGTCACGCTTTGCGAAATTTAGGTTTGGTTCTTCTAGGTAAGGGGTATTACAGCGCGGCTAAGTACTTTCTTTGCACGTTTATGCATTTTTATCAGCCTGATTTTAAGGTGACCTACGCGTTTGGAGAAATACTCCATTTCGAGAAGAGATGGAGATCAGCCGATTGTTTCTTTGCCACAGCCCTTGGTCAAGTGCAACGGATGAAGGAAAAGAATTTAGAAGCTAAGCAGATTGAAGCGCACGCCTATTATCGATTAGGTTTTGTATCTTTGGCGCAGATGATTGCCTGTGAATTGATTCGGGAAAATCCCAAACAAGAAAGTTTACGAACAGACTTGGCTAGTTTGCTACTTGATATCGAACAGTTCGGTCAAGCAGGATGCCTGCTTGCCTGCCGCAATCTTCCCCTAGATGAGTTTGATGGAACCTATGCTAAAACTCAGGAACGCGTGGCTCTTGAAGCGACTCGTTTGCGTCTTTACCGGGATGCCAATCACCTAAAAGAGGCGCTCTTTTTGGCAAGACACCTTCTTGAAGAGTACCCCTGCTCAGGGACAATCCTGGCGGCAACAGGTGAGGTTGAGACAAGTATGCGACGCTGGAGGCGAGCGGTGCATTTTATCGATGCAGCGCTTTGTGTCGATCCGGAAAACGAGGGGTATAGCCGTTTAAAGTGGGACATTGTCAAGGAGCATTTGCCATTTTATGAGTACGCCTTAGAGTATCGCAAAACCGGTCAGACGAAAAAAGAGCTGATTAATCGTTTTATTGCTTCGCTGTATGTATTTCCTTTTACAAAACTAAGTTTTGCAGCTGAAAGCGATCGGATTCGAGTCAAGGATTTTACCTTTTCGCAAGATGGAGTTACAGTACCTGAAGTGCGCCGACAGAAGTGGAGGGAAGAGCTCCTTTTAACACATGACTTCTATTCCGGTTCAATTGCGAAAGCGGCTCTATTTAAAGGACCTGGATTTTGGGGTGGTGGGGTAGCAGCTACATTTGTTGACTACCGCGGCACTTTTGGCTTTCTTGCTGAATACCACAAACCAAACTGGGAATTCTCTCAGACAGTTGTGGAGAACGGAAACCGAGATCGAATCCAGGTTTCCCGATTATACCGTTTTAATCCATGGTTGGAAGCGTATTTGGAGCTCTCAGCTAACAGATACAACTTAGAGGATGTGTGGAATGCGGCATCAACATATGGCGTGCAAGGTTTACTAACGTACCGGTTTCCAAATGAAGCGCCTATCATGAAGTGGCTGGGAGAGGATAGCTCTGCCTCAGTCAACTACGTTTTAGATGGGGAATATTCCAGCACGGTGAAAGAGAAAGAGGATATCTTTGGAGAAGAATTTACACCCTTGCCCTTCGTCAATCGTGAGCAGCATAGTGCTTACCTATTTATACAAAAAAGGTTTAATCCTTGTTTTGTGTTTGAAGGCTTTGGTGGTGTAAGCTATAACAGGTATGGTTTGTTATCTTTTGAACCGTTAGGGGGTGTTAGTTTTGAGTTTGGCAATAGCAAGGGTTTGCAAACGAGATTTGAGTTTACTCATACCCCGAGCACAGATACGACGAGTGAAGATGAGGACCGCATAATTGTTGATGCAAAGTACGATTTTTAGAAGAGTATGACAGAAGAAGCAGTAGAAAAGAAAAAGACGCAGACAAATTCCCGAAAATTTCTTGGGATACGGATTACTGCGCTCATCGAAACAGTTGTCTACTTGAGTGTTTTGGTGCTTGCGAATATTTTTTGGGGGGATGGTCAACGCTTTTTAGATGTTTCTCCTCATCCTTTTTGGGTCATCATTTTAATCGTGACTGTTCAATATGGAACTATTGAAGGAGTCGCAAGTAGCTTGCTTTCGACGCTATTTCTGTATGCGGGAAACATTCCTCCTCAGAGTGTAGGAGAAACGCTTTTTGAGTATCAAATACAGTTGGCGTGGCTGCCGATGTTATGGTTTATTACTTCGTTTGTTCTTGGAGAGCTTCGTATGAGGATCGAATATGAGAAAGAATCATTAACCAAACAGCTAGACGAAGTGAAAAATCAGGCAGACACAATCACTGATGCCTATGGGGAAATACGTAAAGCAAAAGAGAAATTAGAAATTACACTGGCAGGTCAAAGGTACACTGCTGCGATGAGCTACCAAAATTTTAAGGCGCTGGAACTGCTCAAGCCAGAGCAATTTATTAAGCAACTAGATTCGATAGTAGATCCCGCTTTGAGGCCTATCAAATTTTCTACCTATTTTCTAGATAAAGAAGGCCTAAAAATAGCGAAGAGCTATCGTTGGAGTGAAGAGGACACTTATCGACGCCATTTTTCTCGAAAGGATGCTCTTTACCAACACATCATAGAACAAAAGAAAGTTATTTGTATTGCAGAGCCTGAAGAGGAAAAAATATTGGGCCAGGAAGGGGTGTTGGCAGGAGCCTTAGTGGATCCCAAAACAGATGAAGCTTTTGGCATGTTAAAGATTGAAGAGATCGATCTTATGAATTTAAATATCAGCCAAATTGAAATTTTCAGGTCACTATGTTCGCTTATTGGGGCATCTTATGAACAAGCAAAAGGAATAAAGCAGAATAACAGTGGTGCAATTTTTTCTGTAAATAAGAAGTGCTACACCTATCAATTGTATGAAATTCTTAAAAATTATCTGATATGCTTTGCTAGGGAGACAAATACTCCTCTTGCGCAGATATCCATTACTTTTGCCGACTCTTTTGCAGATGTGGGGTTTCGTCGTTTACACGCGATGAAAAACTTTTTACCTGAATCAGCGCTCTGTTTCGAGGGAAAATGTCCTGAAAAAGAAATTTATATTCTGTTACCTTTCCACGATATAAAAAGCGCCAAGCAGCGAGAAGCTTTAATATTACGTTATGCTCAACAGCACCACCTATTTGATGGTGAGAAGTTGGAGTGGAAAACAGAGGAAATTACAACATTCCATCGGCAATCGCATGAATGATAGTGAATCTACAGAACAGCCTCGCATGTTTCTTTATTTTACCGTTTCCCTTTTAGTATTCGCTATTGAAACGGTACTATTTTTGTTACCTGTTTCCTTTCTTTATCTTTTTGTTGGACATATTATTGTTGTTGGGGGGCTTAGTGGGTTCTTAGCTCTTGCTTTGCTTCGCAATTGGGATCGTCGCATTCCTTATCTTATGACCCTATTTGTTGCAACGATGGGACCTTTCGGAGCAGGGATTTGTGTGGTAAGTATTGCTATGAGAGGGGTGTTCGGCATTACCGCGGCTCCTCTATCACAGTTGTTGGAAGAGTTAGCTCCAGAAGGGGAGACGTTTGATCGCGAAATTCTATATGATCGGATCATTTATGGTTTGGAGAATTATCATCCTGGAAATGTGCCCGTTTCGTTTCATGATGTGATGGCATTTGGTTCAATCAGGCAAAAAAGACGCGTCCTTGAGAAAATTTTGCGTTATTTTCGTCCTGAATTTGCCTCGGCACTCTTTGTTGCACTAGATGATTCTACAAACGCCATTCGTGTCCAAGCCGCCACTGTTATGTCTACCCTTGATTATCAGTTTTACGACCGCTTCACTCTCTTAGAGATGGCTGCAAGGAAACATCCTGATAGCATTCAGGCGCAAATGGATTTGGCCGAGCATTGTGGAAACTACGTTTTTTCTCAAATTCTTGACAAAGATCGTATGGATGATATGCAGGCACATGCCATTCAAGCTTATGAGAACTGTTTAAAGTTGGATCCTCTCAATCAATTGGCTCTGCTTGGTCTCGGGCGTTTGCATGTCTACAAAGGAGATCTGCAAACAGGTTATGCTTACCTAAGTAAAGTTATCGAGGAGTATGAGGATTGTTCAGTGGAAACGTACCGCTGGTTGATGCGTGCTCTTTACAAAATGAAAGATTATCAGGAATTACGTAAGGTCTCGCAGCGCTATCGGGAGAGAAACCTTCCGGATGATACGCTTTTGGGTGTTGCGAGTTTATGGGGGGAATATGCCAATGCCTGCTGATATTTGCTTATTTTTGGAGGGAACTTATCCCTATATTTATGGAGGGGTTTCCACCTGGACTCATGAGTTTATCAAAGCACATCCCGAACGCACTTTTCAGTTAGTGAGTATTGTCCCTCCTGAGGGAAATTTCACAGCGCGCTATGAAATTCCTCAAAATGTGATAGGGCATTCTACGATCCGTTTGCAGCAGCTTCCCAAAGGGTGCAGCTCCCTTCCAAAAGAAGAGGAAAAAATTCTATTTGAAAAATTAACCGAGCAGGTTTTAGGGTTACAAAAACAACCAAGTCTCGAGACCTTGCGTCTTATCATTGAAACACTGCACTCTTCTTCACAACCCTTAGGACGCACGCTTTTATTAAATTCAGAAGAGGCGTGGCAGATGCTACTAAAGATGTACTTTGAAATGATGGGGGATAGTAGTTTTCTGAATTATTTTTGGTCTTGGCGTGGTCTTGTAGGAAGGCTGTATTCAATTTTACTTGCAGAGCTTCCGGAGGCTAGTCTCTACCACTCCTTTTCCACAGGCTATGGTGGGCTATTCCTGACCCGCGCCTATGTAGAAACA
>JAJFMB010000185.1 GCA_021772355.1 Chlamydiota bacterium
TCGACATTATGCGCCACAACACGATGTTGGTGAGGCACCTCGATCTTCTGTCCCCCTTTCAAAGTGATATTTTCAGCATAAAACTCGCTTTCCCCGTGCAGCACAATTTCACAAGCTTCTTTACGGCTAATGCGATTTTTCCAGTACACGTTTTCCGCCTCACGATCGATGCCTAGATTTTCGATCCGCACACCATGCATATGACATCGCCCACCAAGAGTGTCGGCAGTAATCAACAAACTACCCTTTATCTCGCACTCTTTCAAATCGAGCTCAGTTATTTCCAATTGCAGTTCGCCGTTTTCCGCCAAAGAACCCCCTCGAATTTTTTGCGCGATGATGTGATACATCGGACCAAGAGCCGGGTGATACAGACACACAAAAGAGGGGCCGTTATGAACAAAATCTTCTCGAGTGCTTATGCCGGGAACTACCATACCACAATGATGTTGCAACAGATCGTGCGCATTAAGAAGCACATCATAGTAACAACCAAGCGGAGTTTCCACAATGGACTGCCCCTCTTGATACGATTTCTTTGTTGTGGAAATTGTCTTTTCACGAGTGTTGTATGTTAAGTATGTCTTAAGCTCTTTATGTTGAGATGGCTCGATTTTCTTAGAAAAAAGGTCCACTATTTCATCGGCGATACTTTGCATCATTGATTCTAAGCGCCCGGCCACAACCTGTGTTCCGTCTGTTTTGTCAATTTTTGTTTTCATATTGATCAACATTCCCGGGATAGGATTATGCTTTGCCGCCTTCTCGACGGTAGAGAGATCTGCAAATAGTATGTTAGTATTTGTTGGATAAGCAGAATAAGGGCTCCCAGGAGCCTCAGGAACATCGTCGATTCCGTGAAGTTTGAAGTCGGTGTATTCAATATTGGCAATATGATACTTATACCCCTGATCAACCTTCTCTTCGACCAGAACATCCATCCCCTCAGCAGTGTTTAAAAGGCGTTGACAAGAAGCAAAACCAAAACTCTTTTCCCTGTGACACCCATATCCCATAAAGGCCGTCACACCATAATCAACACCTGCCACAGGATTATTGATTTGCCTTACTAAAGCCTTGGTTCTCTTACGCTCCTTTAACCAAGCAAACGCACCACTATCGACAGCAAGCTTCCAAATGGCCCCATGCCCACCAGGCTTTGTCATCACTGTCAACGGACCCGTCATCACCCAATCCCCTTCCACTGTTACGACAGGAACCAGAGGCTGACTAAAAAAGAAAAAACTCTCCTTTGACCTTCCAAACCACTCTTGATCTTCACAGATTTTTTCCACTAAGTGATGGTTGTTTTTTTCATAAGATGTCATTAAGACAATAGGAGTGACTATTTTTTTCTCAAAAAGCTTTTCATAAAGATACTCACGGGCTTGGATATCTCGCACCATTCCTTCCAAAAGAGTGCGACCGCAGAACAACAGCTGCGCTGCCGGCAAAGGTGTGTGAGTTTTTTCATCATGAAGATCAAGTCGATCGCCCGCACCCCCTACAGGATAAATTTCTGCACAATTGGGCAGCGTCTGAAGGCCCCACCTTATATCGTGGTGAACAGAAGTTGAAAGGTGAGAAATGTCTTCTCCCATTGCCTTGCTGTATTCCAGATTATTATGTCCGCTTTCCGATGGTTCTGTTTTAGATTGGACTAGCCTAAGGATTGAAAGCTGATAGCCCACAATTCCCCCAATCACATCGTAAAATTTCTCAACGGGCAGCAACATGGAAACCAGCCGACGTAAAGCATCATATGGCTCCGAAAGCTCATCTAATCCAGCAAATACCGTTTCCGCCTGCCCTATCGCCATAAGAGATTTGATCACCAATGTACACTCGGGATTCAACCCTTGAAGATAAGTCGATAAGATAGGAGAAACAGAAAAGCTCTCATTGTCTAAAATGGCTAATTTGTCATACACAGTGCGCGCCGCAACAAGGGCTTTCACAAGAGGAACAAGCGTATCAATCTGTCTTTTTATCTCTTCCATTACTCACTAGAGTGCCACGATTTTCCCGTTTCACGCAAGTCCTTACACCACATTTTAAAATATTTATTTAATACTCTATGCATTTTCCTAGAGAAAATTCGCGAATTCTTTTGACTATAAAAAATAAAACAACGATAAAAGAATTCCCTAGAACACACACACCTACACTCGAAACAATGATGTACGAGCTGTTGTGTACCAACTAAAATTGATCACTTAAATTGAAAGGAGTGACGTTATGACAAAAAAAACTACAACAAAGAAGCCCTCGGCTTTTATGAAGCCAGTGCAAGTAAGTGACGCTTTGGCTGAGATCGTCGGTGCCGGCCCAATGCCACGCACAGAAGTTACCAAAAAGTTGTGGGATTATATCAAAAAACACAAACTTCAAGACAAAGACAACAAAAGAAACATCGTGCCAGACCAAAAACTTTCAAAAGTTTTAGGCAACAGCACTATTGATATGTTCAAAATGACAAGCAAATTGTCAAAGCATATCAATTCCGGAGAAATGGCTGCATCCAAGAAGTAATTTCTTATTGATATAGAAACCCTCCTTTCAAAGGGGGGTTTCCACACTACAAAATAAAATGCTATTTAATTCCTTAACATTCATCTTTTTTTTCCTACCCGCAACACTAGTTTTATTCCACTTTTTTTGTTACCAAAATCATAAAGATCATGCCAGTGCCATTCTTATAGCTGCCTCTCTTTTCTTCTACTCCTGCTGGGATTTCACACATACATGGCTCCTTTTAGCTTCCATCGGCGTAAATTACAGTATTGGCACGCAGTTAGCGCGTTCCAAGCAACCCACACTCCTAGCCGCCGGAATCACATTTAATCTAGCCGCACTCCTCTACTATAAATGCGGGTTTTCCCATCAGAACGACACCTTTTCCCCCCTAACTTCAATCGCAATCCCTCTTGCCATCTCTTTTTACACTTTTCAACAAATCGGGTTTCTCACTGACTGCTATAAAAAGCTAATACCAAATACAAACCTTAAGGATTACCTCCTCTTCATCACTTTTTTTCCACAGCTCATTGCAGGTCCAATCATACGTTACCAAGAAGTGGTTCCCCAATTTCATAAAGACTCCACCTACACTTTCAATCCGCATCACATGATCATCGGCATCGCCTACTTCGTTTTTGGCTTAGGAAAAAAAGTGATCTTTGCCGATACTTTGGCCTCATTTTCAAACCCCGTATTTGAGGCGGCACTAGAAAAGGATCCCATCACAATGATTGAGGCGTGGTGCGGCACCCTGGCTTTTACTCTACAGATCTACTTTGACTTCTCCGCCTACTCCGACATGGCAATTGGGCTTGGCAAGATGTTTAACATCTCACTGCCGATCAATTTCAACTCTCCTTTCAAGGCCAAAAACCGCTTTGAATATTGGCGCAACTGGCATATCACTATGATGAGCTTTATCCGATCTCACGTCTATAATCCACTTGCGAATTCTCTCAGGTTAAATCTCACGTGCTGCATACTGATCACTATGGTCATCGTCGGAGCTTGGCACGGAACTAAAATTACATTTATTATTTGGGGATTCCTCAATGGATGCCTTCTACTTATTATCCATCTATGGCACAAAGCTTCAAGAAGTTGGAACTTCAATCTCAATCCTAGCTTCTGCATGCTCATCACTTTTTTTTCAGGGTCATTTCTTGGAGTTTTCTTTAGAGCTTATGACGTCTCCTCAGCACTGAACGTGATCGAAGGTCTTTTCGGTTTCAACGGCATTTTGCTACCAACAGCATACCAACAATTCCTCCCCTCATTTCTGCCCGTCACCTACGGCTATACA
>JAJFMB010000186.1 GCA_021772355.1 Chlamydiota bacterium
GCATTCAAAAATTCATTTTTGCAACCTTTTTAAGCTTTTCTTAAATTGCCTTCATAATGCATTTTGAGCTAGACTGTCAAGAAAATTTAAGAAAAATATTTATGTCCCAAGGGCCCTCTCGCAAAGAATATCAAAAAGCAGAACTATTACGTTCTGATCTAAATAAAAACCCCTTTCTACAATTTGCCAAATGGTATGAAGAAGTGGAAGGAACCAAGGCCCACGAATCCGATGCTATGCAGCTCGCAACTGCCACAAAAGAGGGAAAACCCTCCTGTCGCACCGTTCTATTAAAGCAGTTTTCTAATAAAGGCTTTATTTTCTACACCAACTATGAAAGCCGTAAAGCAAAAGAAATAGCACAAAACCCCCAAGGCTTTGCCACTTTTCTTTGGAAAAACCTGGAAAGACAAGTGTGCCTTGAGGGGAGCATAGAAAAAATTGATCCTGATGATACAGCACGATATTTTATCTCAAGGCCTCGAGGAGCACAGATTGGTGCTTGGGCATCGCGCCAAGATAGTACCATTGAGTCAAGGGAGCATTTAGATGCTGAATACAATCGCATCCTAGAGTTTTACGAAGGAAAACCCATCCCCGTGCCCCCTTTTTGGGGAGGCTATCGCCTGATTCCCACCCGCTTTGAGTTTTGGCAGGGTAGACTCAACCGCCTTCACGATCGCTTTCACTATATTCTTCAGGATGGGATTTGGATCATCGAAAGGCTTTCGCCCTAAAATATTTGACCGTGATGCTCGATCATAAACTGGAGAACCTCAGTTGCTTGTCCAGATTCCTCGAAGCTATCTGCTTTGACCATATTTGGTCCGAAGACTATGGACAAGTTAGCTGCCTTCATAGCTTTATCACCGTTCTGATTCCGATCAACAAAAGCTAGCATCTCAACAAGGTTTTTCACAAACTTCCGTTCATCCCCACCTAATTTTCCGAGCAATTTCTTTAGCGCTTCTATTTTTTTTGATTCCTCAGAAAGGGCATTAACAGCGAGAAATTCCCTCTGATTTTTCTCGAAAGGCGTAAGAGCGCGCACATACCGTTTTAGTACGTTCGCCACATCGTGAACATCCTCATCTTTTAAGGAGAAACCAGGATCTTTATCCAAATCATCTTGCAAATCGATTACATCCTCACTCCCACCCTGCAGACGAAATAGCTCTGGGGTTTGAGCTCGACTCTCATCTTGGAAATAAGCGATCAATTTATTACCGTTTGTCAGAGCGTTTTGTATTTCTTTACTTACAAGTGCCTTATCAACAGCAGCAATCTCTTTTTTAAAATCTTCGCACTGGGTTTCTTTTCCTAGAATAGTCGCCAAAAAGATAAGGCCACTTTGCTTATTGTGCCTCTCAGCTTTGTCTTGCAAAGCGTGTAGATTTTTAGAGACAGCTCGCAGTTCGCCAACACTTAAGTTGTGAAGAGAGTTTTCGATTTTATCCTTCCACTCTTTCTTTACTCGGTCAATGACATGGAGCAAACAATAATCCTTAACGCTTATTTTTTCAGATCTATCTACCGGCTTTTTTGTAAACCACCAGATCTGCCAACGCTTAAAAGGATTTGAAAATAGTTTTTTAAACTGTGGCGCTTCTGAAGACAGCCGATTATCTGTATTAATAAATATCGTCTTATCTACAAATGCATCTCTCTGACTAATAATAGATTCAACCATACATCACCGTTTTTAATTATATTATAATTATAAAAGGTTAAATTATTTATTAACAACTAGATTATTAATAAAATAACGATGAATAGAGGGATCTTGCGTCAACTCGGGATGAAAGGTTGCACAGAGGTGCCTTCCTTGCTGGACAAGAACAGGAGAATCCCGGTAACTAGCTAATACTGTAACATTTGGATTACATTGTCTGATAATTGGAGCCCGAATAAATGTCGCTTGATAGGGGATTATCTGACCGGAACAAAATTTGATGCTTAGTTCAGTTCTAAAAGAGTCAGCCTGTCTGCCATAGGCATTGCGCTCAACAGTTATACCAACAAAACCAAGTGAAGCTTCGTTCTGCGCCATAAGGATAGAACCGGCACATGTTCCAAATATGGGTTTTGAAAAAGTCTTAATCGCCTCATAAAAATTCATGCTCTGCATCTGTAAAAGCATCGTTGTCGACTCCCCTCCGGGAAGTATCAAAGCATCGCAGTGTTCCAGCTGCTCTTTATGCCGCACTTGTAAAAAAGGCACATCAAGCCGTTCAAGCATTTCGCAGTGCTTGGCAAATCCTCCCTGTAGTGCTAACACTCCAACAGTTAGTCGCTTGTTCACTATCTCACTCTCCAAATAAGAAAAGGCATTAGAATAATAGGCGTGCGTCATTCGACAGGAACTACTTGTAAAAGTAGCTTTACCACCCTCGTTGCGCCATATGCTCTTCAGTTTTGATTTGCTCCATAGCAATACCCGGCATCGCATCGAGCAGGTCCATGGAAACTTTAGCTAACATTGCCGGATCTTGATAATAGGTCACAGCTCCCACAATTGCTTTTGCCCGCTTTGCAGGGTCTTGAGATTTGAACACCCCTGAACCGACAAATACACTTTGTGCTCCAAGCTGCATCATCAAGGCAGCATCTGCCGGAGTGGCAATACCACCGGCGGCAAAGTTAGGAACGGGAAGTTTTCCCTCTTTAGCTACTTTTTGCACAAGATCAAAAGGAGCTCCCATTCGCTTCGCCTCGGCCATTAGCTCTGAGACATCCATATTTACAAGTCTGCGTATCTCGCGCATCATCGTACGCATATGGTTCACACCTTCAACCACATTACCGGTTCCCGCCTCTCCTTTAGTGCGTATAAGGGCAGCGCCCTCACCAATGCGGCGTAGTGCTTCACCTAAGTTACGGCAACCACATACAAAAGGGATCTTAAAATCATGTTTGTAGATATGGTTTTCATCGTCTGCCGGAGTTAGCACCTCGCTTTCATCAATAAAGTCGACAAAAAGAGCTTCTAAAATTTGTGCCTCAACAAAGTGGCCGATCCGACATTTTGCCATTACAGGAATTGAGACAGCCTCTTGAATTTTTTGAATCAGTTCCGGGCAAGACATTCTCGCAACACCACCATCTGCTCGGATATCTGAAGGAATGCGTTCTAAAGCCATAACTGCCGTAGCACCTGCATCTTCTGCAATTTTGGCTTGGTCAGGATTTGTCACATCCATAATGACGCCACCCTTCAACATCTCAGCAAGTCCTACCTTAACTTCGTAAGAACCCTTTTCCGTATTAATATCTTGCTCATTATTCATCATAATTGACTCCTAAACTTATAAGTCATGGAAAGGATTCCCCGCTTGTGAAAAGAGATTTCCTTGTTTTCTTTTATTAAGCTCTGACCTTATTGAGAACAATAAATCCTGGTCAAAATCTTTATCTGCAGCCCATCGTAAATAGTTTAAAGGGATATCTTTAAAGGAACGCCCTTTATGTTTACCAAATGGCATCTCACGCAATTTAATCGGCTTAGAAAGCACTTTAAACACCTGATCAGTCGTTTTAAATTTCTGAGTCAAATATTTAAATACTTCGACATTCATTTTTACATCTGTCATTGCACGGTGTGCCCCTGAATAGGAGATGTTAAAATGCTTACATAGTTGTTCGAGTGAGTTTTGAGGACTTTCACCGTATAAACGCGCTAAGCGTAAAGTATCAATGGAGTGATTGTGTTGCAGACGTGAAGGAATGTTTGATTTTGCAGCAGCCCTGACTACGAGATCGATATCGAATTTTATGCCATGCCCTACAATGATATGGTTGCTAACTAACTCAAGTAGCTCAGGCAGCACTTGATCAATCGTTGGTTTGTCGGCAACCATGGTGTCACTGATATTGTGAATTTTTCTCGACTCTTCAGGAATGGGACAAAGAGGATTGACAAGAGACTCATAGCTTTTAAAAATTTGATGTCGATTAAAAGTGACAGCAGCAACTTCGATGATACTATCTTTTTCTAAGTCCAGTCCTGTTGTCTCGCAATCAAGACAAACAAATATTTCTTCTTCAAGCTGTGTCATAACCCTCAAGTTCGTCAGAAATCTTCTTTATTAGATTCTCTCTGCCGATTTTTTTTGTAACAGAATAGTGAACATAATGTAAGTTATCAACATTAAAAGCTTTGAGAATCTTCTTTGTATTGGCAGCTTTTTCATTTTGTTTCACTTTATCCACTTTAGTGAAGACCAAGATAAGGGGAAGGTCAAAATAATGCGCCCACTCTACCATATGAAGATCGTCTTGATTGGGTACTCTGCGAATATCAAAGAGTAATAAAAGAAGCTTTAATGATGGGCGATTTTTAAAATATGCCTCCACCATAGGCCCCCACTGCTTACGGACAGTTAAAGGAACTTTAGCATAACCATAGCCAGGTAGATCAACAAAACCGATTTGCTCATCCAAAGTGAAAAAGTTGATAATTTGAGTCTTACCAGGTGTTGAGGAAGTTTTCACAAGGCGTCTGGTCCCGAAAAGGTCATTTAAAAGACTCGACTTCCCTACATTGGAACGGCCCGCCACGGCAACTTCAATCATCACCTTTCCATCTTCTGTATAGAGATCCGGATAGTCTTTCGATTTAACGGCCGACTTAATAAACTTAGCCTGTTTGAAGGGAACGATGCTCATGCTGACTCACAATAATGGTACGTTTATTTTCACCCTCAGGGCGCAATTCAAGATGAAGGCATTCTTCAGGTAAAAGATTCGCAATTTTTTCAGACCATTCGATGCAACAGATGCCATCTGTAAAAAGATAATCGTCAAATCCCATTCGCAAAAACTCTTCCTCTTTTGTTAACCGATATAGATCAAAGTGATACACATTCCTATCACCTTGATAAATATTGAGATAAACAAATGTGGGACTATTAACTTCATCCCGATCACATCCGGCAAAACCTTCTGCAATACCTTTAATAAGGGTAGTTTTTCCCGCTGCCAAATCACCATGTAAACAAAGGATCGTGCCAGGGTGTAAAGTCTCACCAAAAGTGCGTCCCCATGAAATGGTCTCTTCCGGCGAATGAGAGGTATATGACATGTATTAAGCTAACCAGCGCTCAATGTGTGCCGAGAACTCCGGGTGTTCTGCTAAGGCTTCAACAAATGCACTGACTTTATCTTCAACAAGTTGGTTTTGAATAAATTCTAGAAATTTTTCCTCAATTTGGAAGCGGTTCTGGTTTTGAACTTCCACCAATTCCATTTCACGCAAATAGTTCTGTCTAAAATCTTTAATTACTGCTTCACGACTATTAAACAATTTTCCGCTCAATGCAGAAGAAAAAACAACTTTTGTAATCGGCTCTTTACGAGGCGTTTTTGAAATATAACTTTTAATCATCTCCGGATCTTCAGAAACGAAGAAACGCTTTACACGTAAACC
Source organism: Chlamydiota bacterium (assembly GCA_021772355.1). Classification (GTDB taxonomy): domain Bacteria; phylum Chlamydiota; class Chlamydiia; order Chlamydiales; family JAJFMB01; genus JAJFMB01. The sequence continues at coordinate 5,426 of JAJFMB010000186.1, forward strand.
ACCTACACGCTCAGTATTTTCCGGACACTTAGAAACCCAATCATAAATCGCATCTTGCGGATTTGGGTGAGTGTTATCACCAAATACTTTTCCGGTAAAAGGGCAAATATAAATCTTTTTTGTCTGCTCGTTAACGCTTTGCTTGGCAAACCCAATTTTAATTTCGGTCTCGTTCCACAGTTTACCACCTTTTTCAACAGTTCTAATCGCGTCTTCGGCACTCTGATAAACAAGTTTCTCTTTTGGATATAAGACAGGTTGAAAATTATACTTTCTTTGGATAAAGAAAAGGTAGGTATTAACGAGCTCTGCCTGGGGATTTTCATCAAGAAACTGCTGTAATTCATTCTTGATATCTTCAGAGATTGTCAGGGTTACCATGAGATCCTCAAATTCTTTAATTAGTGGATACTATCCTAAGCATTTAGACTTTAATAATCAAGAGAATTTTAACACTAGCATGCTAAAGACAAGAGAGATTCACGTCCCAAATTATCAGAAAGTGATTGAAGTCACAGACCCGGAGGTTAACCTTCACGGGTTTATTGCTTTACACAATTGCTCGCTTGGCCCCGCCCTTGGAGGTGTCCGCATTTACCCATACGCTTCTGAAGAAGAAGCGCTAACCGACGTTTTACGCCTTGCCAAAGCCATGACATATAAATCCGCTCTTTGCGAACATGGGCTTGGCGGTGGCAAAAGCGTCATCATTGCAGACCCAAAAAAAGGCAAATCAGAAGCTCTGCTCCTTGCCTTTGCCGAAGCAATTGATTCTCTTGAGGGCAGCTATATCGCAGCAGAAGATATCGGCTCCACAACAGATGATATGGCTATCCTCAAAAAGCGCACGCCCTATGTTGCTGCACTTCCGGCACGTAGCAGTAGTGGCGACCCTAGCCGTTTCACCGCTCATGGACTTTTTCGCGGCATGGAAGCTGTTGCCCAAACCCTCTGGAACTCCCCTTCATTAAAAGATAAAACCGTAGCTATTCAAGGGCTTGGGCATGTCGGTAGTAAAATCACAGATATTCTCTTCTGGCAGGGCGCCAATCTTATTGTCACGGACATTGACCCCAAGCGCGCCCAAGACTTTGCGACCCTCTATAGCGCCCGCGCCATCGAACCGGACGCAATCTATTCTGTCGAATGCGACATTTTTGCCCCATGCGCCCTCGGTGGCATCCTCAACTCCCACACTATCCCAAAATTTCAATGCCAAGCAGTGGCCGGTTCTGCCAACAATCAACTGCTCCGCCCAGAAGATGGCGACCTGCTCCTACAACACCGCATCCTTTATGCCCCCGACTACATCATTAATTCAGGAGGCATCATCAACGCCGCAGCCGAGTTTGAACCCGGAGGATATAACCCCAAAACCAGCTTGCAAAAAGTAAACAATATTTTTGACATTCTCCTACGCACCTTTGCGCAAGCTAGCAAAGAAAACAAGCCCACCAACGTAATCGCTGACAAGCTCGCCGAGTACAATCTAGCTAATGGAATAGGAAAGAGAGCTAAACCTATAAATTTTTAGAGCTAACAACGGAATTCTTCCGCATTATCATGAAGCTTTTCCCAGGCCTTCGAAGCATCGTCCATGCTCTTTTCTAAGCCATCAAATCGCAATTCTGTCACATCAGATTTAGCAGAAGCTGCTTTGTGAAAATTACGTAAATTCCGTGCAACACGGTTCCAAAATTTCTCATTATAAACCGGAACTTGCTGGAATAGTACCCAATTTTGGTGTTCTATTTCTATATTATCTAAAAGTTCCAGTCTCTTCTGAATTCTATCCGCATTTAATTGTCGCTCCCAATCAGGAACATCTTTTTGCTCCTTTAACGTTTCGCGCATTTTCAAAAGGAAGCTTTTTAAATCTTTAATAATTTTTTTCCCTGATGTGGCAAATGAGTCAAATTCAGCTTTCAAAGCAGCGCTTTTTTTTGCATTAGAATCGGCATTTTTAAGGGAATCCTCAATTAATGAGATAAGATCTCCATTATTGGTTTCCGATCCACTTGAGCGACAAAGGCAGTTTTTTATCTCTTCAATAGTAAATTTAATTTCAATCGCATATTGACTAATATCTATGGCTTGACAATCTAACTCTCTGCTAACCTTAGCATGCCATGAACCATTGAGACTTTTAATTAACTCCGATATCGGTACATATTCCTCACCATACACACTGTCCAATCCTTTTCCATAACCAATTGCAAAACCATTCCTATCAGCATGAAATTCCACATACAACCTAGTCACTAAAGGAAAAAACATTTCCATGATGGCTTTGGGTAACATCACTTCCCCGTTATCAAACTCAAGATGCTTTGGAGGAACAATCCATTGAGAAATCGTTTCAGTCTTGACCTCTTTAGGAAGGGTCACTCGCATAGGCATTGGCGCTGCTGCTTTTTTTTCTTTGAGCTTTAGCTGTTGCAATTGTTGCTGTTGGACTTGTTGCTGTTGGACTTGTTGCTGCTGAACTTGTTGCTGCTGGACTTGCTGCTGCTGGACTTGCTGCTGCTGGACTTGGGTCTGCTGAGCTTGCTGCTGCTGGACTTGGGTCTGCTGAGCTTGCTGCTGGGCTTGTTGCTCGAAGTGGTAGTAAACTTGAGGATTCTGAATAGCCCATGGGATCACAACTAATGTAGTAATAAATAATTTTAGTGATTCCCCGCATCTCATCAGATTATGAGAAGCATCTTTTGGTGAGAGAAGAACAGTGTTGAAGAGTGCTTTTCCCGCTTCACCAATAGCATCCATCAGAGCAAAGACAGGCATTGCCACAACCATAATGCTTCGCGTAATCGTGCCATGCTTTTCATTGTTAATTGCATTTACGGCACAGCGTGTAAGAGAGTTTTCGAGTGTCTTTGAACAATCATTATTACTAAAATTTTTAATATAACTAACTGAATTATTAACCATAAAAAATCTCCCTTAATAAACTGTTAAAGAATATACCTCAATCTAATTTTTAAGTCAAAATAAATACATCTATTCAACTGCACAGATACCCTCACAACCTAAAATACAAGATATTCAAGTAAAAATATTATAAAGTATATTTTTTAATACTTTTCTAATTACCTTCACTTTGCTATTGTTTTATTTAAACTTTATATGAGGTAATAAAATGACAATTATAGAACAAGCATCAAGTACTAAAACAAACCAAAACCAGTCTTTTCAAAATCAACCAATTGATGAGCTCAAACTTCGAGGAAAGATGGCTAACGGCATCGCCATATGTCATTTAGCAGATAAGCTTGCATCTCCTACTCAAAAACTGATTGCTATTTTAGCTATCGCCACACTTGCCGGTCTTGCTGCAACCATTGCAGCAGCAACATCAACTCTACCGATCATTGTTCCAATTGCTGCCGGCGTTGTCACGCTATGGCTAGTATGCACAACAATCACAGCTACAGTTTTACCTTCTCTTCTTCAATTCGTTAAGTCGAGGGAGCCTTGCTACCAAGCGGGTATTAAGGGTGATTACAAAGAAGCTGAGAAACTACTATTGTCCATAAAACCGAATTCTATGGCTTTAGTAAATACTCTTCACGATGGTGACCTTGGACCAGTAGGTCAGTCTAAATTGTGGAACGAGCTCCTCAATGGCGTGCGTCACCACGAATTCGTAAATCATCCAGATAATTTTGCTAACTATGTGACAAGTGAAATGGGTGGAACTGTAGAAAAAATGCCGGAAGTTAAAAACGTTGGCGCTTTACTCCTGTATCACACCATTCAAGAATTACGAGAGAGCGATAATGAGGAAGCAAAAATAAATATATTCCTACATTTTCCATTGGTTCAAATGATTACCAAAGAGTCTGTTGGAGAGTACGCACATACTCAGCTCGAAGAAATGCTTCAATCTAGCAACGCTGTTAAAGTTGCTAAAGAGTTCGATGATAGTGAACTTGAAGCACTCAAGAAGAGCATTTTTGTGGAGCAAAAAGTGGAAGCTTCTCAGCCTGCTGAAGCCGCAGCTGGGGCAGCAGCAGCCGCTGCAGCTGCGTAACTGAAGATTGACTCCGATTAGGGTTTGCGCTATACTTGCTACTCTATGAAAGCACCATTAGAACTTCTCGAAGAAAAATTTAAGCACGCCGCAAGGCGTGCTTTTCCCGATCTTGGGGACATTGCAGTAGAAATTACGCAAAGCACTCAAGAAAAGTTCGGACATTATCAATGCAATTCTGCTATGAAGCTGGCCAAAGAACTGAAGGCTAACCCTCGAGCGATTGCAAAAGAGCTTATCAAGCATATCGACTCAAGTGGTGAGCCGTTTATTGCCAACCTTGAGATTGCCGGACCCGGTTTCATCAACATCACTCTAGAAAAATCCTACTTAGAAAAATTTCTACATCTGATCATTACCGATGAGCATTTGGGCATTGACAAGCCCGCGCATAAGCAAAGGGTGATAGTCGAGTTTTCCTCCCCTAATATTGCAAAAGAGATGCACGTAGGACATTTGCGTTCTACCATTATTGGCGATTGCCTCGCACGGCTATTTGAGTTTCTGGGTCATGACACGCTACGTATCAATCACATCGGAGACTGGGGCACGGCATTTGGAATGTTGATCGCCTATATGAAGGAATACACTCCAGCTGTTCTAACAGGGGAAGAGGAGACAGATCTTCCTCATTTGATGCAATGGTATCGCGAATCCAAGAAGAAGTTCGACGCTGACCCCGACTTTAAAAAAAGGGGCCAACTGCAAGTGGTATCTCTTCAAAGCGGTGAACCGGAAGCAATGAAGGCGTGGCAGGTTATCTGCGACATCTCCAGAAAAGCGTATCAAGAAATCTACGATCTACTCGACATCAAACTCACCGAAAAGGGGGAGTCTTTCTATCAACCCTTCCTAAAACCTCTTGTAGACGACCTGGAAAACAGAGGAGTCCTGGAGATCTCAGATGGCGCAAAGTGTCTATTTGTGGAGGGCTTCAAAGGAAGGGATGGCAACACCTTACCTCTTATGATTCAGAAATCCGACGGCGGTTTTCCATACGATGCAACTGATATGGCAGCAATTCGCTATCGCATTGAGGAAGAAAAAGTCGACCGTATTATTTACGTCGTTGACGCAGGGCAAGGCCTTCATTTCCAAATGGTTTTCAAAGGCGCTGAAATTGCCGGTTACCTCGATCGTAATAAGATTACTGTGGAGCACGTTCCGTTTGGCTTAGTCCTCGGCCAAGATGGAAAAAAATTCCGTACCCGCTCCGGCGAAACCGAAAGGCTTATCGACCTGCTAAACACAGCGATTGAAAAAGCAGATGAAATCCTTAAAGAAAGGGATCCTTCACTGAGCGAAAAGGAACGCAAAGAACGCGCACACATCTTAGGAATCAGTGCCATCAAATATGCTGACCTTTCCTGCCATCGTACCGGTGATTACACCTTTAGCTACGAGCGGATGCTCCGCTTCGAAGGCAACACTGCCGCCTTTTTACTATATGCTTATGTTCGTGTTGCCGGAATTAAGCGCAAAATCAAGATAGACATTGAATCTATTAAGAATGAACCTATCACACTTTCCCATCCTTCTGAAGTCTCTCTTGCCTTGCACTTAGTACGCTTTGATGAGGCTCTTGAACAGGTCACTAAAGATTTACTTCCCAACCGTCTTACGGACTATCTCTACAACCTAGCAGAGAAATTCCATGCCTTTTATCGCGATTGCCAAGTTGAGGGAACTCCTGAACAAAATTCCCGTCTCCTTCTGTGCGAGGCTGTTACCCGCACCATGAAACAAGGGCTTCACATTCTGGGCATCGAAACACTAGAAAAAATGTAAATCCTCTTCTTAGGCGGACTGACGTTCGAGAGGAGCTGTAGTATCGTTAATAAGAGCATGGACAATCTTCTTTAGCACCTCTTCAGAATAGAGGATGCTAATATGCCCTAAGTCTTGCATATTGATGAGATCGATGTGATGATGTTCTCCTTGGGGGAGAAAGCTCTCCTCAGACGTAATCAGATCTCCATCACCTCGGATATGCAGAAAACGAGCTTTAGCCTCATGCACCATGGCGTGATTTAACGTTTTGAAAAAATGAGCACCATGACCATTTTGATGTGGCCTGCGTAAAGGAGTTCCTAACGTGATCACACGCTTTACATGCTCTTTTAAAAGTGATGTTGCGAGATAATTAGCCACCACACCCCCTCTTGAGTGACCGATGAGAGTAATTTGTGTGTGACCTGTTTCTTCAAAAATCTCTTGAATTTTCAACATAACAAGCTCGGCGCACCGCTCAATTTCCGCTTGGTAATCCACTTTGTAGGCCAAATGGTTATCGGTCCCCATATTGATATCGTAAACCCGGCCAAATGGATTTAAGTGATTAAGCAACCAGTGACCCGTTTGTCCAAAACTGTTCATTCCATGCAGAAATAAAATAGGGGGATGAGAGGATCTCAGACGATTTAATTTAGAACTGAAACGGGAAAAGGCACAGCGGAGAGAAGCGTACACTTCTAAATCAGCCGTGCGAAAATAGTTCGTAAGATGACACCATTTAGAAGGAACATATTTGTGTAAAAAGCGTGCCATCTGGGAAATTAGCAACAAGCTCAGAAGTAGACAGCTTAACGTCACAATAACAGCTCCCCATACAAGAGATAGCGTCGCCGTGATTAGCTTGCCAATAACTGCAGTACCAAAGAAAACAGCGACAGAACGATTCCACACGCGCTTAAGCAGCCATTCAACGCTTCTTTGCTGTGAAACCGCTACTACCATGCTTAAGCCACCGCCCCAGTTGAAGAATTTTCTTCTGCTAACGCTGCGATGATCTCTTCAACAACGTAATTTGAGAACATGCCGCCAATATGACCAAATGTTTCTGACTCTTTGATAGTGACATGATCATTGGCCTCTTCCAGTGAGAGAAGCTGATCTTCAGAAGTTAAAAGATCATTTAGGCTGACAAACTGCAAAAATTGCGTTTGAGTCGCATTCTGAACCTTTTGACAAAGCTCATTCATAAACTTTGCCTTTGCAAGAGTCTTCTCGTCGTCACCCTCTTTGACATCTAATTTTACCGGACTGCAAATCGTCACAACGCGTACAATTTTCCCTTCCAGATCAGGGAACGATGTAGCTAAATAATCGGCAATAACACCGCCGCGGGAGTGTCCAATCAAAGTAATGTGCTCTTTGCCGGTCTCCTCTAAAATTTTCAGAATAAGATCGTGCACGATCTGAGCGCGTTTTTTGATTTCCTCTTCGTAACCGATATCTAGTGTCGAGGCTAAATCCGTTCCCATATCAGTTTTGTACACTTGTCCGTGCTCTTTTAAATTCTCTAAGAGCCAATTTCCCGTGTCGCCATTACCTAACATGCCGTGCAAAAACAGAATGGGATCTTTCTCTTTTGCCGCCTCTGATTGCTCTTTGGTAGGATCTGAGGAGAGCTTGCATAACGTGAACTTAAAAAATGAATAGGTCTCCACATCAGCCACTTTCAAGTACTGGCATAAGCCCTGCCAGTTTTCCGGCAAACGATCACCCCATCTACGCGCAGCCTCTGCCGTAACCAGAACACCTAATGCTACCATTCCAACTGTGATCGCGATAACCCCAGCCTTAACTGAGAGAGTCACAGCTACTGCAGCTGAAAGCACAATACCTACTGAGAAAGCAGTTGCTACCTTAGACCAGCTCTTTTGTACGAACGACTCGATACTTCCCTCAAGAGGTTCTTTGACATCTGTAAAGACGCGTCCCCAGTTAATGGATTTGCTTTCTAAAACTGTCGCTTTTTCGTTAGAAGAGGCTTCTGTTAGAGGCTTCATTTCGAAATCTTGACGCTCACATAATCTGTGCTCTGGCATTACTGTTTGACTCATTACTTGTCCTATTATGATTTATTAGTATTCTTAACGGGCTATTATAAGCCTTTTCACCAGCAAAGTAAAGGCTAAATTCATTATTTTAATAAAATCTTAATAAATCACCGTTATTGACAGGATAACTATTACTGTTTAGAATCTTTTCGTTAAAAAAGAGTCTAATATGAAAAGATTAATAGTAATTATTTTAACCATCTCCTC
>JAJFMB010000187.1 GCA_021772355.1 Chlamydiota bacterium
AGCGCTGTGATGTAGAGGGGAGTATTTCTGTCTTTCATTTCGACGGAAAACTTATTTTGATCGAGATGAGAAACTACCACCGCTTTTTTATTGGAAAGCGAGAGATAGCCATCGACTTTAGTCAGCACTTTTTGGGAAAAAGTGCGATCTTGGCCTTCAAAGGAGACCGGTGTAAAAAAAGATATTTTATTCATTGTAACCTACTAATGTTTGTAATTTAAAAAGAATATTCTATCATATTTAGTTGGTTATAGTAAATAAAAGAAATTATTTTTATCGTTAGTTTACAAAGTCCTTAAAGATGGGAAATTCATCGCTTAACGATGGGGAAAAACACAAGCTTTAGTTCGTTGGAATGAAACGTGCTCTTGCTTTGAATGGTTGTTTTTGGAGAGATGCTTATTTTCCATTGTTATGTGTCGAAAGTTAAGATATTTTTTTAATTCTGGTCATCTGATCAGTTTTTCATCTGGGATATAAAAATAGATCTTTTCCATGGAGAAACATCCTACAACAGGTTTCTATGGAAATCAATAGTACAAGTCCTTGTTAAGAAACCTTAACCAGGGATATTCGAGAACCCTCTAGCTTCACAGATCTCTATTCTTTCATCAGGATATATCCTTAAGAATTCAACAACATTTTTAACACCAAATTCCTTTACGCCATTTCTAAAAGAGATTAGTGCCCCAGGACATCCTCGGAATGACGTTTCCTCTTCTACGGATTCGACCAATGGGTAAAGATTAATAGTAGATGTATCTTCATCTTCACTGACTTCAAAGTATTTACACTTTCCGTTTGAGTCTATATTTTGCACTAAGAGCTTAGTCATAGTGTCAGAATGCGGTATCCAATAATAATTGTGGCCATCATTAAGTTCTTTTCCAAGTTGTTTTAGAATCTTTTCTTCGTGTTTTTTTGATTTAATCTCGATACTAAAATTGGAAGAGAGCTTAACAGTATAAGGTCTAAATGGATCTGTACTGGATTCCTCATCTGTAAAGTCGAAACGTGAGGCTGTATGATTGGCTGGTATTTCCAAAGTCTCACTGAATCTATCGGAGTTTGTGTCATCTTCAGGTAGGGCGGACAAAATCACAAAATTTCCGAGTCGTCCGACATCAAAATATTTATAACCGATAGTTTGCCGGTTCCTATCTAGATATGATTCTGCAACTTCATTAAGATTTAATAAGAGAAATCCCCCGTTATCTCTGAAGTGTGACCCTAATGTTTTTAATAGATCATCAATGTCTTCATCAGATTCGAGATGAGTGTACACTCCAGGAGAACTTTTTTTGAGGAAGGTTGTACTAAGCTCATGCTCATCTTCTTCTAGTTCATTGACGGAAGAAATATAAGAGACCTTGGTATAGACAAATTCATTGGTTTTCGTTCGGAAGTGTTGGCTTGGAGGACTTTCTCTATCTGGCACTAGATATGTGGTTTTATTTTTTTCTTGGCGGATACCCTCAAAGAGTTGTTTTGCTTGATTAAACTTCCCTTTTTCTACTGTGCCATCGGGATAGGTGCGTAGAATTTGGGAGCATTTGGAACGAGCGCTGTAGTATTCGTCCACGATTTCTGTGACGCCATTTTGATAGGTGATACGTGTTTTTCCCTTCGGCAATCTCTCTCTAGATGTTTCTAAAGGAGCTAGATAGAAATGGGACCAATCGTGACTCTCTTGAAAGTAGCGGCAGTTGCCGTTCTCGTCGCGGTTTTGCTTGACCAGTCTTACGTTTGGATCACTCTTTACAATAGAGCAAAATTTGTGATTGTCGTTGATATGCTTTCCTAACTCTCGAAGTGCTTTTGTTTCTTCTTCTGGGGTGTTGATTTTGAATTTTAGCGTGGGGCTAATATGAACAGCATAGGGCTTATACGGTGCTGGTGTGCCGGGTAGGGGAGAGTCTGATTGCGGTGGTGGGGTGATGGAGCTAAATGGAGGCGTCAGAGGTGTTTTGAGGGATTCAGGAGATTCTGCCTTTTTAGCTTCTAGTACAAAGTTGTACTGGCTGCGAAGATAGGTCTTAATGGCCAATGCAATAAGGGGGAGAACTAAAGTTAAGTAGGAGACCACTTTTAAAGCAGTGAGGTAAAGTGGCGACTCCTTTTTTGTGATTTCTACGGCGAAGCGATTTCCTTCTTGAAGCTTTGAAACGACGACCGCCTTTTGATTAGAGAGTGAAAGATAGCCGTCGACCCTGGTTAAAGCTTTCTGGGCAAGAGTGCGATCTTGGCCTTCAAAGGAGACCGGTGTAAAAAAAGATATTTTATTCATCTTATAACCTTAAAAGGGCAAATATTGATTTGTGCATCATAGCTCTCATATTGGTGATAGTATGCTGGAGTAAAAGTTGCTGTGTACCCATCTGCTCTCCATACCCTTAAAACTTCATCTATCACTCGTTGTTGTATATTTTTAACACTTATTGCGACCGGATTGAGATAGTGAGTTTGTTCCAATTTATCACGGATTATGTTACTTAACCTCTTCGCTTCGCTCACAATGTGCTCCTGAGCTTGCGGTACGTTATTTCCAGGGCAAATCTTGATCTGTGCATCATAGCTCTTATATTGGTGATAGTATGCTGGAGTAAAAGTTGCTGTGTACCCATCTGCTCTCCATACCCTTAAAACTTCATCTATCACTCGTTGATGTACATTTTCAACACT
>JAJFMB010000188.1 GCA_021772355.1 Chlamydiota bacterium
CTGCAAACTTGCGGTCCTCAAAGATAAGGAAGTCATGTTTTGCTGCGAGGGCTTTGAGTTCAGAGGTTAGCTCAGCATCAAAATCTTCAATGATATCGATATGGGTTTTAAGAATGCAGATTTCGGGTCCAATAGCGTCGGCTAAAGCTAGCAGTTCTTGTTTTGTTGTAACATCCGCTGCAACTGCTAAGTTGGTTTGTTTGCGGTGCATTAAGGCATAAAGTCTTTCTGCAAGCGGGTTTGGAGTGAGTTTTGCTCGTTCTGCAAAATCGATAACAGCAGGTTGTGGGGGAAGAGGTTTGGGGTGATGAGGCTTTCTTTGATTAGAGAGCCATGTTTTCACTTCCAGCCACAGTTCCTGATCAACTTTTCCGGTATGGTACAAAATATCTAAGGCTTCATCGATTGTACAAACGGCGTGGAGGGTAATGTCTCTCTCTGCTAGAAGTTGCTGAGCGCCTTGATCGCGATCTAAAACGGTCATAACATGCGAAACGGAGAGGCCTTCTTCGAGAATCGTGTTGATGATCTCCATAGCGCTGCCGCCGGTGGTAGCAACATCTTCTAGAACCATGACTTGATCACCCGAACTGTAGCATCCCTCGACCATTTTTTTGTTTCCATGCCCTTTTTGGTCTTTACGTACGAGAAGTAGCGGTTTTTCGAGGTTTAGTGCAACTCCTGTAGCCAGAGGAACAGCTCCCAATGGGACACCGCAAATGTGATCGCACGCTAGCGAGGCAGCTTTTGCACTAGTTTGTTCCAATACGTTTTTAAAGACGTCTGGATGTGAAATGATCTTGCGCATATCGACATAAATGGGAGAAGTGATTCCACTTTTTAGCGTAAACGTTCCAAATTGAATAACGCCAATGTCGTAGAGTTGCTCCACGAGCTGCTCTTTTTCTGCGGCTTGTATAGCACTTGAAAAGGCTATTAGAGTTAATAATGTTGTAAATAATTTTTTCATAAACTACACCTCCTTAAGATGATAAAAATGAGGTATGTTCTAGCAAACGAAAATATTACTTACAAGAAATTTATATTAAATTCGGGAGTTTAGGGGTGATAAGCAACTCTTAATGAAGGTTGACGCTCAAAGCTATTTTTGGTTCTTAAGAGATCTTCCATCGTAAGATGTCTAAAATAATATGGGTTGTCTCTCATTGGATTATAGTCATAAATAGCTCCGGATCGAGTATCTAGGGCCAAACTTTTTGATTCTTCATCCTCAGAATTTAAAGGATCGGAAGAGAGTATTTTTAAAGCTATGTGACTGGCGTGATCGTTGGTTGTGCTTACCCATTTTTTGATCGCTTTAAATGTGTTTTCTGAAACAGGGTCGTCTATGATTCCCCCTTTCAGAAATACGGAAAAATTGCCGGATTTTTCATTCAACATCCTTTTAAGCCTGTCAAGTATGAGATCTGCTCCAACTTCCACTTCACCAGCATGACTAAAGTGGGCCACAAATCCGATCTTTTGAGATCTTTCATAGCCGGCAACAATGACACAGGGTCCTGCTCCATAAGTTGCGAGAATGGGTTTGTCATCGTCAGATTGAGAGAAGACAACTTCAGATTGTATCGCTTCGGCAGTATTATCCTCCGGTCGGAGGGGGGTCACTTCAGGATGAAAAAAATAGGGAACTATAGCTGTACTCATGTAAGCTATTATACAACACAATAGTTGTGTTTTTGATAAATATACAAATATTTAGATGAAAATTAATGCGATCTTAATAACTTAAATCGCTTGTTGATTCTGGAGATGGTACTCCTTGCTAGTGTGGATCACTTCGGATGAGAGCTTGGTGACGCCGATAAGATTGATAAAGAGCATAAGGGTGATAGCAAGGTCTGCTAGAGCCCAAATTGTGGACACATTGAGGATAACGCCGACGGGCACGAGGGCAACGTAGATAAGGCGGAACCAGCGGATACTATCCGGGCCTGCTAAGAATTCAAGAGCTTTTTCGCCGCAATAGCACCATGTTAAGATAGTCGTGTAGGCGAAGAGAACAAGGGAAACAATTACAATTGTGCTTCCAATAGGGGAGCCAAGGCCTTGGCTAAAGGCGTATGTCACCATATTTGTGCTTTGTAAACCTGGTTCTTGCCACGCACCCGTCATGATCAAGACAAGGCCTGTGGCAGTGCAGACGATCATAACGACTAAGGGGGCAATCAGAGTGGAAATGCCGTCAGCAACAGGATGTTCAGAGCGCGCGCTGGCTTGAAGGATGGGCGCAGTGCCTGTTCCTGCGTCGGTAGCGAAAAGACCGCGGTCAAAACCGGTTGTGATAGCTCTTAGCGTTCCATAGCCGGCAGCACCGCCTAATAGGGATGAGAAGTCAAAGGCGTGATGAAACATGAGGTTGAGAGCTGGTAGTAGCTTTTCGTAGTTCCATACGATAATGGTTAAAGCTGTTAGCAAGTAGATCAACGCTTTAAAGGGGACAAAAAATGAGGCGAAGTTAGCAAGACGCTTTATTCCGCCTAGAATTACGAGACCTGTCATGGCCGCAATGATTAAACTGCAGTAAAGGGGGTTATATCCCATTTGCTCAAGAGGTAGGATAATTGAGTTGATCTGAGCAAAGTTTCCAACAGAAACAGCTCCAAAAAGAGTAAAAATGGCAAAAAGGGAAGCGAGTTTTTTATAACCTAATCCATCTCTTAGGTAGTACATTGGACCACCGGCGTATTCGTTGCCTTTTTGTTTTTTTCGGTATGCAATGCCAAGAACGCAGCTTGTATACTGAATCGCAGCCCCGAAAAAGGCCATAACCCACATCCACACAAGAGCTCCTGGACCACCCGTTGAAATGGCTATTGCCATACCCGAGATATTTCCCGTTCCGAAATTTCCTGCCAAAACAGCGGATATGGCTTCAAAACGGCTTATATTTCCCTCGTGGGAGTCGTTGTTTTTAATCAAACTATAGAAGCTATTTCTGAACTGAGAGAGCTGAACCCAAGATAATTTTAATGTGAGATAAAGGCCGACGCCAATGATAGCTGGAAAAACAATGAAAAGCGTAAAAAGATAATTACAATTTTCTAAGAAAGTCTTCAATAAATTTACTATGTCCATGAAGGTGTTATATCATATTTAGTGTTTTGAAGATATATTTTTTTAAATTTCAAAAATTGACGAAAAAACCGATATTTCACACAATCCCCCATAAAATTTCACATGGAGTGCCCAATGAAGAAATATCTTACTTTTTTGCTATTGTTTGTGATGAGCTATCAAGTTGAAGCTGAAATTATCGAGGCTTCCCATTTTTCCGAATTGTGCGACCATATTGCTCCGGATACTCTTATTCTCCTTGATATCGATGACACCCTTCTTGTTCCCGAGCAGATGCTAGGTTGCGACGAGTGGTTTCAAACACGATTTCAAAAATATCAAGAATCAGAGATGGACAGCTCAGATGCCTTGGAAACAGCCTTGTCTGAATGGGAGGCTGTACGACACGTGACTAAAATGAAAATTGTGGAGCCGGGAACAGAGGAGCTTGTGCGAGATTTACAGCAGAAAAACTACATTGTGATGGGTTTAACAACTCAAGGTTTAGCATTAGCTACGCGAACCTCTCAGCAGCTGCGTGCTAATCAAATCGATCTTAAAAAGACAGCTCCATTTAAAGAGGATCACTACATCTCTTTAGATGGTCACGGTGCTCTTTACCGTAATGGTATTTTGTTCACGGCAGGTGGAAAGAAAGGGGAGGCGTTATTTCAACTTTTGGAGAAAAATAACTTTTTTCCAAAGAGAATCGTGTTTATTAATGACAAGACAACTCACTTAGCAGATGTCGAAGAGACTGCAGAGAGACATAACGTCGAGTTTGTGGGTTTGCGCTACGCTTATGCAGATATCCACAAAGCTGCTTTTAGTCTAGATGTTGCTGACTATCAATTCACTCACTCTTCATTTGATCGTATTCTTTCTGATCAAGAGGCGGTAGAGTGCATGGAGGGGTCTTGAGATGCCGATTCCTCAAAACAAAGAAGAGCTGCTTGAAGTTGTGCATAAAGAATATCGTAAATTACGCGAGGAGCTCGATCCTATTTCGGTTAGTCTTGTCAGAAAAAAGACTGTAGAGGGCAATGTGAGTGTCGCTGATATTGTGGCGTACCAAATTGGATGGGGAAACCTTCTTTTGGGCTGGCATGAGGCCGAAAAGAATGGACTGCAACCTATTATGCCTGCCGAGAATTACAAGTGGAATGAACTGGGAAAACTCGCAATTCATTTTTATCAAATGCATCAAAAAACATCATACCAACAGTTATTAGAGGAATTTGATAGGGTATATCAAAAGGTGATTGAGTTGATTGAAACACAGACTCATCATGAGCTGTATACCATTGGGACATATCAATGGTGCGGGGAGAAGTGGCCTCTTG
>JAJFMB010000189.1 GCA_021772355.1 Chlamydiota bacterium
TTGCTGCGCTGTTTCTATAACCTTAATCAATCCCTCGCACTCTTCTTGATCAAAAATATCGTCAGCTGAAAGCAAGAGTGAATTGGGTTGTAATTGTCCAATTCCATACAGTTTTATTAGATTTTCGACACCATTATAGAAGTTAGGATATGACTGCATCTCTAACAAGCATTCAATTCCCCTCTCCTCAAGCCAATCGCGCACACATTGCTTCATCCCTTCAATTTGATCCGGTTCATCCCAAAATCCAGACACAACCGAAGCTATAGTTAAAATTCCATTTCTACGGGTCATTGAATGAGCTATTTCAATCATCTTTTCGTGCTGCATCGGTGCTCTTGATAGAACCAAGATTTGAGGAATCCAATTAACCGGATGCTCCTCTGCGCTAGAGAGTCGGTAAAGAGCAATCCTAGAGAAAAACAAGATAATATTATTGCGAAAATCGGCAAATGACACTTCCAGGCTTCTTCGTCTCAAATACAAGTAAATACCAAAGACAATAGTAATAGATGCGAATGTCCACGCCACATCTATCATCAACATAAAGCAAAAACAAGCAACGGCACCGGCAAAACTTAATTGCCAAGGACAGTGGATCCTTGGACGCCAGTTTGGAATATGAATCAACTCGGCCAATGAAGCCACTAGGTTAAGAGTCCCATATGTCAATAGGCAAATCATAGCGAGGATAGGTAAAATCTGATCAATAGTCGTGAAGAGTGTCATCACAAAAGCAACAGTAAAGATCGCAGCAATGGCATAGAGAGGCTCACGATAATGGCCAAACTCCCTACGGAAAATATCCGGAGCAATTCCATCTTCAGCAATTGCCTGTAGCATGCGGGGAGCTCCCAAGAGATTTCCCAGCGCACTGGAAAGTGCAGCGCACCAAAGTCCAATGTAAATTAGGCTAGGAAATTTTGAATCTGAAATTAACAGAAGTGGTGTTGACTGTAAAATCTCAGGAGAGTAGTTCGTCCAAAGGACAAGAGCAACAAAGGTATAAATGCCACCTACAAAAAGTAAGGAGAGCGGGTTTCCTATAGCCAAAGAGCGAGAGGGGTTTTTTAGGTTCCCCGATAATGCCATCCCAGCTTCAATTCCCGTTAAAGCCGGATAAAAAAGTGCAAAACCTTCCCAAAATCCAAATCCCTTTGGCGCATTATAGCTTATATTGGGCAAGACTGATTGGGATGACGAATAGACTATCGATACTATCGACACTATCAAGATATAAAAAACCACAGTCTGGGTTTGAAGCGCCCACTTAGCTGAAATCGAAGACAACAGAACAAGGCATATCATAGTGACAAGTTCGATATGGATAATGGAAACTTCAGGCATTAGTTCCTGAAAAGAGTAAGCAAACCCTGTGACACAAAGAGAAAATGAAATCAACTGAGACAGAACTAAAGCAATCCCGCAAGCGCCACCTATCTCAATGCCCAAGGAACGGGAAATAAGATAATAAGCTCCCCCGCTCCCTACTTCCATATTTGTAACGATGCTCGCGATCGAACGCGAAGTGATCATCATGACAAGCAGAGAAATAGCGATAATCCCAATAAACTTTCCAATCCCTACATTTCCAAGAACGACACCCAGACGTAAAAATAGGATGATGCCAAGCATCATGGTGACATTAGGAATAAAAACACCGGTAAAAGTGCTAAATCCTCTTTTTGAATCAATAGACATAATAATCAAATGGTACTTAGGAAATTATATGAAATAATGATACCAAATCTTAGAGAAAAAATCAAACCGCGAGAGTTAGGAACTGTGAGAAAAACTGACTGAAATCTTTTTTTGTATGAATAAAAAAAAAGCTTCCCACATGAATATGCCGGAAGCTTTTAAAAACTCGCAAAATATTAACGAACTTTAATGGTGATGACGGGGCCGCTCGGTGTCTCTTCAGTTGAATAAGGTTTGAATTCGTGCTGGCCATATCCCGCTTGAGCATATAGAACTGCAGTTAATACGATAATCAATTTGCATAGTTTATTCATCATATATCACCTCCATGATGATTTGAAAAAGAAACATTGTTTTCAAAAGGTATATTTTTGTAAACAACTATTTTTTTTTGATCTTGCTTTATCAAGAACATTTAAATAACTTGGTATCTAGCCTCTTCCACATTGTGACAGAGACTTGTTTTAAGATCTTCCGATCTTAACGAGTTTTAATGACAATGAAATCATGACTTGTCGGTGGTGGTGCCCCTTCAATAAAGGGTATCGTGTCAATCTGGCAAAAACCAGTTTCAACGAACATGACCGTTAACAAAGTTAGCAATTTGCACATTTTTTTCATCATTTTCCACCTCCATGATGGGTTGAAAAAGGAACATTATTTTTGAAGTTGATATTTTTGTAAACAGAAATTTTCTAAAAAAATCCCTTCCTAGGAATATTCCTAGAAAGGGTTTAATTAAATCCGTTTTCAAGTCGTTAAATGAAAACTGGTTCTTAAGTAGTTGTGAACAGGTTCATCACAATATCATTATCTTATAAATGTGTTCTGGACGCATTCTGAACTCGTTTCGATTGAGATTCTAAAATGACGGACACGCCTTTTTCAATAGCATCGTCATAACAAAAGTTATGCCTATTCCAACACCTAAAGTTATTCCCGCCTGAGCCAATGATGCTGAGGAAACTCCCACTGCAATTGCAGTCATCACTGCAGCAAAAAGAGCTCCTGCCGCAAATAGAGATCTTCCAAAACCTGTAGCCATATCCGATCCAATGCCACCGGCTTTAACCTTTTTGAACTCTCTACCGCTATGAGTTGATTTTTTAGTTTCCTCCACAGGAATCGACGTTGCCTGAGTCGCTTTACTACCCTCTGTGACTTCTTTTACCATAGTTAACCTCCGTTTAAAAAAATGTAGATCTATTTTAAACAAAAAGAAGCACTAAGTCAAGATAACTGTGGTAGTTAGCAAATGTTTATTTTGATTTTCTAACGGCATTGTTGCATCAATACCGTTTCTAACTCTTTTTTGTGATTAGCCAGTAGGTAAGACCTACAGCAAGAATAAGTGCAGCGGTGGCGTACATATGATCTGAAGAAACTGCAGTGTAATCCAATATGATCACCTTACGCGCAATGGCAGTTAAGGCAGTTGCTAAAACAAGTGGAACGTTCACTGTGTCTTTCTTCAAAAAAAAGATAATATTTAAAAATATTTCTATAGCAATAAGCACAACTAAAAAAGCGCCTAGTGTAGAAAAAAGAGTTTCGGAGGAAAATAGTGAAGCAAACGAAATAGCGAACTGTTGATAAACATGAACTATTACATCAATAAGCGCCCAGAGAATTACCAGCACAACAAGGACTGATAAAACCCTCACTCCCCACAAGACAACCGAATTCAGGAAAGTAATGAAAGGTTCATCATTCTCGTCAACAAGAGCATGTTTTATTTCTTCATCCATAGATAACCTAATTAAAATAAATTATTGCCAATAAATCAAGTGCAAAATTCTTTGTAAGTTGATATCTTTTTTCTATGCACAAGAACAAGACTATCGTTTGTGGGGGCAGAGCCTATGCTGATATTGATGTATTGGCGTGCGCCTCTGCCTATGTACAGCTTTTAAATCTCCTAGGGCACGACGCCTCAGCAGTTATCACAGGCCCTTGGAACCAAACGATTTGTAAAACGATACACACCTGGCCGATCGATGTACACTCCAAATTACCAAGTGATAAACATCATTATCAGTATGTTCTAGTTGATTTTTCCGACCCTGATTACCGAGAACATTTTGTTTCTCTTTCAGAAGTTGTCGAAGTTTTTGATCACCACTATGGTCACGAGTCTTACTGGCAAGAAAAGTTATCCTCAAATGCACATATAGAAGCTATTGGAGCTTGTGCAACGCTGATTTGGGAGCAATTCAAAAAACACGATATGCAGCAGCACATTTCCACCGTCAATGCCAATCTCTTGTATACAGCTATCTTCGCCAATACTTTAGATTTTAAGTCTGATGTAACCCATTCTCGAGACCTCAAAGCCTCCGATGAGATTATGCCCTTTACAGATCTCCCAAATCATTGGAAGGAAACTTATTACGAGGAGATTGAAACTAGTTTTCGCAACGATTTAGAAAAAAAACTGCTACAAGACACCAAAACTATCACGTTTTTAGATAAGCCCTTCTCTTTTGGTCAGTTAGAGTTATGGAATGCCACTCCTCTTGTTGAAAAATGCTCTTCATTGATGACCCCTAGAACAATTGAAGGCAACACAATCCATGACTGGGTTATCAACCTTGTCAGCATTGAAGAGGGCAAGTGCTACGTCTTAAGCAACTCCCCAGACCTGCATCTATCTTTGCAAACCATTACAGAGGGTAAGACTCTCAGCAACAATACGATTCACACTCCTCGGCTATGGCTCCGAAAAGAGTTTATTCGATCCATTAGAAGTTTGAAGAAATAATTTCCATCCGAAGTTTCGCCTAACTTTACAGATATTCTTCCATTGCCTATACATCAAAATATCATCAATAAATGAAGGACTTCCCAATGCCCGAAGAATTGAACGAACTCTTAAGCTGCTTTGATAAAGCTTTAAAAAACAAAGAAAATAAAACTTTTGACAAGTCTGATGTCAAAGCCATCTATGAGGCTGCTAGTCACTTTTTTAGAGACGACCGCTCAGTGAGCGACGATGACCTCACAAAAATACGAGACAAATGGGTAGCTCTTGCCGGAGAAAAAATCGACAAAGGGCGCGCCCAGAAAAAACTCCATGGAACCAGCCGCGCCGAAGCCATCCAAGCTGTGCTTAACTCGATGCTTTAAACTTTTTCCATCGTCGTATTTTCGTCCGAGCAGTTTTATAAGGGGA
>JAJFMB010000190.1 GCA_021772355.1 Chlamydiota bacterium
GCACCCAAGCAGCTTTGGGATCTAATTCCAAAAGTTTTTCGTAGATATCTGTGGCCTCGTCATACCGTTTCTCTTGCATCAAAAACTGTCCGTAAAAGGATAGAACGGAGGTGTTGTCAGGACTGATTTTGATGGCTTCTAAATAGTATTCCTCTGCTTTTTTGGGTCTTCCTTCTAGCGCTTCGACGCGACCGAGCCCAGCTAACACTTCTGCATTTTCGGGGTTGAGGGCATAGACAAGGTCGTACTGTATTTTGGCATTTGCGGCATCTAGATCAAGGACATAAGCTGTTGCTAATGCGGTTCTCAATCTAGTGATGTCGGGGTGGTGCTTGATCCCTTCTTGAAAAACTTGAATGGCTTGTTTGTAGAGCTTGCGCCTAATGTATAAATTTCCCATTGCCATATAGTAATCGGCATTGTCTTCTGTTTGGAAAATGAGTTGTTGATAAAGTTCAATCGCTTGTTCATATTCTTGCTCTTTTTCGAGCTCTCTAATTTCTGCGACTAAGGGAGCGTAGTGCGCTGTTTCGATCGCATCTTGAATCCATTTTTGGTCGGGAAAAAGGCGTTGTAGTCGTGCATACAGCTCCATCGCCTCTTCGTATTTACCCTCCTTTAACTTAAAGGCTGCTGTATAGTAGAGCACATTCATGTCATTGGGGCCGTACTCTAAGGCGTTTTTATAGTTGTATTCCGCCTCTTGGGGTTCGTCGGTTAATTCAGCAATACGTCCCAAACCTGTCCACGCTTCGGCGTTAAGAGGGTCCTCTTTTAAAACTTTTAAAAACTCATTCTTTGCAGTTTGCAGGTCTTCATTATAGATGTAGGAAAAGCCTAAGGCGACGCGCAGAAAATCGGCTGCTGGGTCAAGCCTTAAACCGATTTGATAAGTGGAAATTGCCTGGGGAAAGCGCCCCATTTTAGCGTATAACTGCCCTAAGTGAAATAAGTAGGATAAATTTTCAGGGGCTTTGGTAAGGAGTTGACGGTAGAGTTTTTCTGCTTCCAGTTGCTTGCTAAGCAACTCTTTTGGTGATAAGTTTTGCTCTTTCAAAAGCCCTTCGATCTCTTTTAGAAGAGGTCCAAACATGGCATTTTGTACTTCTGCATGCACCCATTTCTGTTCAGGATAAAGGCGTTGGATTTTTAGGTAGGTTTTTTTTGCTTTGCTATATTGGTTCTGTTCAAGTTGTAGGTTTCCTAAATATGTAAGGGTTGTGAGGTTTGTAGGATCGTAGGTTAAGGCTTGGAGATAATAGTCTTCGGCTTCTTTGTTGTTGCCATCAAGCACAGCGAGGCGTCCCAAGCCCGCCAACGCTTCGACATTTTTACGATTGTTTTTTAGGATATTTTCAAAGGTGTTTCTGCTTTTATCAAGCTCTTGCAAAGAGAGATAGGCATATCCTAATGCCTCTTGTAGGTCTTCGTTTTCCGGAAGGATAATGAGGGCTTTTTGATAGAGCTTGATCTCTTTTTGATACTGTTTGGTTTTATCGTATAAATTACCAAGTGCTAAATAGTAAGTGGTGTTTTTAGGTTCTTTGGAAAGGAGCTGGAGATATAAGCTCTCGGCCTCGGCAAAATCCTTGGCATTTTCCCGTTTTTTAATCTCCGTCAAAAAAGGGCCATCACGGGCGGTATCGAGCAAATCAATTGCCCAGGTTGCATTAGGATCAAGAGTAATGATCCTCTCAAAAATCCACTTCGCCTCCTGAAATTTTTCTTGTTTTAATTTTAAATTACCCAAATAGGAAAGGGCGGAAATGTTATTGAAATCGCGCGCAAGCGCTTCTTGGTAATACGTTTCGGCTTTTTCTTCATCACCAAGTAATTCTGCTGCATAACCTAAACCGACGATGGCTTCAATGTTGTTTTGGTTTTCATTATTGACCTTTTGAAATAAGACCCTTCCGCTGATGATGTCACCGTTTTTTAAAAAGGCAAAACCCAAGGCTGTACGAAGGATGTTCACTCCCGGGTTTCTCTCTAGACCACGTAAATATACTTCTATCGCTCGTTTATAATCTTTTTGATTCATATAGAAGCGCCCTTGATCCAGATAAAATTCTGGCTCATGAGGGGCTTCTTTTAATAGTTGGTGATACAATTTTTCCGCTTCGCGATAGTCCTTGCGCGTTAAACTATCTTGGATGGCGCTGAGAAGAGGAGCGTAGGTAGCATTTGCTAATCGCTCTTTCACCCATTGGGCGTCAGGCTCTTTTTTTGCAAGTTGTTGAAACCTTTTTTGTGCAGCACGGAATTTCCCTTTCTCTAATAGAAAGTCTCCATAGTAAGTGAGTGCCGTAGTGTTGAAAGGATCCAGTTTGAGTGCGTGCCGGTATTGAGTTTCGGCTTTTTCATCGTGTTTTTGCAGTTCACTGATTCTAGCGAGACCTGTATAGGCTTCGCTATTTTTAAGATTTAACTGAACCCCTTTTTGAAAAAGTTTTTTTGCTTTTTCTAAGTTATTGTTAGCTAAATACGTGTAGCCTCTTGCTGTCGCTATTTGATCAGAATCGGGGAAAATAGTCATGGCCTTCTGGTACAGTCTCAGAGCGTCCTGGTACCGTTCTAGTTTGTTGTAGAGTGCTCCAAGAGCAAGATAAGGAGCTAAAAATTGTGGTTGAGAGGTAATGAGCTCTTGATAATCTTGAATGGCTTTATCAAATTCCTTTTCCTCTTCCATTTTTTTTATACGGTTGAGCTCCGGACCGAACTTTGCTTTATCTATTTCCTGTGTTACCCATGTTTGTGCCGGATAATGGGATTGGATGTGTTCAAAAATTTTTAGGGCTTCCTCGTATCGCTTTTCTTCGAGCAAAAGACCGCCGTAAAATGACAGCGTTTCTAAATGGTGTGGATCGATTTCTAGCGCTTTCTGAAAGATTTCCTCCACGTTAGCCGCATGATTGCGTAAATCAGCGATATGGCCCAATCCGGCTAAAATATCCGGATTATTTGGCTCTTTTTTCTGAGCCTCTTCCAATAGAGTTTGTGCTCTATCGAGTTCCCCTAAAAAAACATAGGAAAGCCCTAGATATACCTTGGCTTGTTGATTTTTTGGTTTTTTCGTGAGTACTAATTCAAAAAGTTCTGCGGCACGCTTGTAATCGTGAACGGAGTAGTACGCCTCCCCTAAGGCCATTTGGAGTGAGGTGTCGTATGGTTTTTTTTGGAGTTTTTTTTGATAGGTATCTAGAATGGATTGGATCTTGTCATTTTTTTAAGCAGCAAAGGAGCATGAGAATACGCATGATAGCGCGACACAAATAAAGGTTATTATCTTTCGTTGTATCATCTTTTACTCTTGAAGACTTAGGACATACTTGGAAATCTCAAATGCTTCCGGATGCTCTTCTTTTTTTTGGTCGGATAAAATTTTTATTCCTTCGCTTCCTAAATTTTTAAGGGCTAGCGCTGCCTGTAAACGAACAAACCATATGGGGTCGTCTAAGAGTGGTTTGACTTTTTGGATTATTTTGGTGGCATGCAATGCAGAAAGTACTTTTAGTGCTTCAGCGCGAATTTCCCACGACTTGTCTTTGAGGCAATTAACTAAGACTTCAATGCTCTCTTCACTGGAAAAATTTTGCAGGGCTTTAATTGCAAACAGTCTGCAACTGTGATCTTTGTCGTAAACATATGCGATAACCGTTGGCAAGACGTTGTGCATGACTCGTTCAGATAGCAGGTCAAGACAAATAGTGGCGATTGGTGGTGATGGCTTTGACTTTAGCAGCTCTTCAATCCATTCGAATTTTTCCGCATCACACTGGATTAAGGCATCGCGATAGGAAAAACGGGCAAGGGATTTTTCCTCGCTCATCTTTTGAATGACAGCGTAGAAAAGTGAGCGATTATGGATTTTTGTGATGCTGACTGCAGCAACTAATCGCACCAAAAACTTTGGATCGTTCAAAAGAGCCGTGAGATCTTTTTCAGGGGCTTTTGAGGGGTTTAGGAGATAACAGCGCGCTGCTAGCTGCCGCTTTGACCAGGACCAACTTGAAGCCTTTTGCTTAGCTTGCGGTAGTAGAAAGTTGTCGAGAATCTTGTTTTTGATTTCATTCCATTCTGGATCTGTGAGTCGCCTGTCAAAATCCTCTAGCACTTCAATAAGATTTTTAAATTTTGTTAAATTTGAAGGTAAGGAGAACTTTTTGATGGGCTTATTTTGGATGATAGCCTCGGAGATGGTACTCGAAATTTCCCCTTTAATATTTCGTGACCATATGTCCTTTCTTTTGTAAAAGAACTTTAAAAAGATAATAGCTAAAGAAAGCACTCCCATTATGATAAACTCCAAAATGATAATTTTGAATGTCAGTCTCAGAAAGGTGTATCTTAGTAATGATTCCATAACTATTTTGATGGTTTTGGTGTGTATGGCGGATGTAGTACTGTAGCAAGTGATTTTTGCATTAATAAGGGAAGGTTAAAGGGTTTAACGATATAATCTATGGCCCCTAATGCTAAGCCATTGCTCACGTCTTTGTCTGAGCCGTATACAGTTAGGAAGTAAAAAGGGGGTTGCCGGTGAAAGCGTGTTTTAAGGGTACTGAGAAGGGTGAATCCATCCATATCGGGAAGCATTCTTTCTGCGATAATTAGGGAAGGGAGTTGTTTTTCTTGTCGTGAGAGAAGATTTTCTAAGGCATCTTCGCCAGTTGTGAACGTGGTTACGATAAAATTGTGCAGCTCATATGATTTTTTCAGCAATTCCATTAACTCTTTGTCTGGATCGATAAGCATAATTTCTTTTTTTTCGGTCTTTTCATTTTTGGAAAGGTGTACAGACATTTGAATAGTAGAAGGTTCCAGCTCTTTCGATTCAATGATACTTTCTTCTGCGGCACTTAAAATGTCATATGCATTTTTGTAGTGTGACGAAATGGGGACTATTCCGCAGTGAAAGGAGATATCGAATTTTATTTCTCTTTTTATATCTAAAAGAAGTTCAGTTACTTCTTTTTCAAGGTCTTGCAGTTCATACCCTCCGTATAGAATCGCAAATTTTCCCTCGTTTAAGTGATAACAAGATTTGGCGAAATTATTGATTTTCTGGAGAAGATTACTAATCAGAATAAGAAGTTGGTACTTGGTTGTTTTATGATCAGAAAAGGGAAAACGGGAAAATTGATTAATTTCAAACACTACTAGATCATGTCGGGAGAACTTGGGTCTGGTTAAAACCTCATGCAAGGCATCGATCAAATGATTGGTGCGGTCAAGACCAATCCACTTCCGATTGAAGAGCGTATCAAACATGACATGGCGGTTAATCAAATGGTGAACACGGCTTTGTAACATGGACTTATCAAGGGGTTTATGGAGTATTCCATCGGCGTGTTCAGCGTAGGCGCGTTGTCTGGTTGTGTCGTCAACTTTCACCGAAATGATTATGATCATTAAATTGTTATAGTTGAAATCAGCGCGCAAAGTTTTTAATAGATCAAAGCCGTTATAGTCAGGCAGGAAAACATCCATAATTAAGACATGCGGCATGTAGTCTTGCAGTGTGGAATAAAGTTGTTTTGGGTCGTGCAGACTATTGACGTTCATGCCGATTTCACCTAGAGATTCAGTGACGAATTGACACACTTCTGGTTCGTTATCTAAAACAAGGACTTTGATTTTTCTAAGGTGCTCTGCTTCTAAAACATGCGACACAGAGTGCAAAAGGAGATGAGCGGAGACAGGTCTGTGGTATAGGTATTTGATCCCTTTTTCAGCAGCTTCTAAACGCTCATCGATACCATCATCGATAATCAGCCCAAATAGTGTCGACAAATAGTGCGGTTTCGATTTCAAAGCGGAAAAAAGATCATACCCTGTGCGGGAGGTGCCAGAGAATTTATTCGTGGAAATCACGACTCTTGGATTGAAGTCTGGTTCTTTGAGTCGCCTGATAGCAACTTGTGGATCCGATTCGCAAAAAACCTCATAGGAGAAATTGTCCTTCTCTTTTTCGAGGAGCTCAAGAAATTGCTTTTCTTCATCAATGACAAATAAGGAATTGCGAAAGCTGTGACTTTCAAGGATAAAGGTATCTTTCTCAGGAAGTTGAAAGTGGTATTTAATATCACGCAAAAAAGAATCCAAAGAAAAAAGCCACTCTTCATCAAAAGTATGTTGTGCTTCGATTTGGTGTTCTAGCTGTTGACAAAGAGAGGTGACATCGGGAAAACCGTACGATCCTGCACTACCGGCAATCTTGTGTGCGTACTCCTTTAATGCCAGTAAATGCTGCTCTTCGGGGTTATGCTGTACCTCACGAACGAGCTGATGCAACGTTGCATATTTTTTTCCGATACTTTTTTCGTATGTTTCTTTTAGGAGATGAAACTTCTCCTCTTGTTCTGAGAAAACATGTATCATTTCCAGTGTAAAATGTGTGAGAAGCGCGTCAATTTGCTGGGGATAGATGGGTTTATCTAGAACGAATTCAATTTGAAAGCGCTCTTTAAGCAGACGAAAGCTTTCTTCATCGCGATAAACACCTGTAACAACAGCAATGGGTGTTTCAATCCCTTCATTGCGAATTTTTTCGATGAGCTCAAATCCCGATCCCCCTTGTAAATGAAGATCGATGACCAAAAAATCGTAAGGGACAGTCTGAATTTTATTTAGAGCGTCTTGTGCGTGATAGGACGTATCGACGGCGATATTGTAGGGCTCTGTCGCGGCAATGAAGTACGCAATAAAGTCTGGATCATCATCAACACATAACAAGTTATAAGGAAGATTTTCTTTTTTACTCATCAAATAATTATAAAAATATTTCTTTTCTTCTTTTTACTCCCTTATATAGTGAATATCAAGAAAATAATGATTAATTTTTAGCTGCGCGAATCATGGGAAAATAGGGAAAAAGATCGAGATCGATCGCCCAAAAGACTACGCCGGCGAGACTATGTTTTTCTGCTTCCTTTACTTTTGCAGAAATTGTCGCGGGCGTATCGAAGCTTACCCACTGGTGGAAAGCACTATTGAAGGCAAAGGCAGTTGTTGTGATAGGATCAAATCCTTCTACCAATTTTTTTTGTTTGAGCAAAGAAATGATCTCACTGTAACCCAGGAATCCAGGCTCTTGTGATTCAACGGGGAAGACAGCAGGTTTCGTGAAGCTTTTTCCTGCACCATTTCCATTTGGTTCCATTGCGGAGACGCCCTCATAACCCCAGCCATAGAGAGGGAGACCGAGAAGCATTTTTTCTGCGGGGACTCCATTTTGTAAATAATTGTCCAAAGTTTTGGCGATATAGAGAGTGCTTTTTGCATCGGTATCACGCAAAAGTGGGGCATTGACTCCTGTGAGAGGGTCATAAGGGGTGTGGTAGTTGTACGCCATCACGACGATACGGTCTAAGTATTTAGCACACTCTGCTAACCAAACGAAATAACTCTTGGGATCGTCTCGATAGCGCTGCGGAAGGCCTGCCGGCACAGAGGCAGGAGCGGCGTAAGATAATTTTAAAGGGGGTGATGCTGAGTGAAAAGCTGAGGAACACTCTTTAAGGAAAGTGATAAAATTGGAAAAATCATCTTCGCTACCCCCTCTCTTGAGATCACCGGGAAATTCCCAATCGATATCAACTCCATCAAATCCATAACGGTGGGAGTATGTGATTGCTGACGTAATAAAACGGCGCCGGTTTTCTGGTGTAGCGACCATTTGGCTAAAAAGCTTAGAAGTATTTTTACCCAGAGAGTGCTCCGGATTGTTGAAGGTATCGCCTCCAATCGAAAGATAGAGTCGTAAAGCGTTGTGACTTCTTTTTTTTAAATCCTGGCATTGCTGAGCCAACATAAGTTGTTTGTCTGGATAAAGTGACTGAATTTCAAAATTTTCATCAAAGATAGCGAAAGCAAAATATAGCTCGTCTATTAGGAAGGGATTAATCATTTTTGGATAAAAGGGCTCTTCGCGGTAGATCGCCCAACTTTGATAATAAGCACCAACAGTATAAGAAGAAACATTTCCACAGATTGAAATCAGAAAGTTTAAAAGAAGAAAAAAGGCTCTATTTTTCATATCTTCCGATCTTTATAAAAAAAAACTTTTTTTTCTATTGAAATTGTTGTCGTTTATGTTATGATCCCTTTCCAAAATATTTCTTTAAGGGGTAAAGATGATTTTGAAGCATTCACAAGGTTTACGGTTGCTTTTCGCAACAGAAATGTGGGAAAGATTTAGCTTTTACTGCATGCGTTCCCTGCTCATTTTGTATATTGCGGCAAAAACAATGGATGGTGGACTTGGTTGGACCTATGGAGAAGCCATCTCCCTCTACGGAACTTACATTGGTATTGCATATTTTACTCCTATTTTAGGGGGATATCTCGCCGATAGGTATTTGGGGCAGCAGCGCTCTGCTATGATCGGGGCTGTTCTGATGTCCTTTGGCCACTTTTTTATGGCTTTTCCCCAAATGTTCTTTTTCTACTCGGCTCTTGCCTTAATTGCGGTAGGGAATGGCTTTTTTAAACCTTGCTTGACCTCAATTTTGGGTGAAGTTTACGAAGACGCTGAAGAGAGTCAACGCGATAGCGCTTATTCCTTATTTTACATGGGCATAAATATCGGGGCGATTATTTCGAGTTTTGTCAGCGGGTGGGTGATGGAGAGCTATGGTTATCACTATGGTTTTGCCGTTGCCGGCTTTGCGATGGTGATCTCACTTCTCATTTTTTGGTGGGGTAAGGGACGCTACCTTGGCAATGCCGGAAGAAAGCCTCAAATGCAAGTTGTTAATCAGCCGAAAATACCTCTGACAAAAGAAGAAAAAAACCGTATTTACGTCATAATAGTACTGTTTCTCATGACAACGCTTTACTTTGCTGCGTGGGATCAGGGTGGAGGTCTTATTCCCCTGTTTATTCATGACAGTGTTAATCGCAGTATTGGTTCTTGGACAATTCCGACTCCATGGCTTGCACATATCGATCCCCTCTTTATTGTCGTATTAGCGCCTCTGTTTTCCGTTCTATGGATGACGTTAGGTAAGAAGAACTTAGATCCATATCTTGGAACTAAAATTGGCATCGGATTTCTCTTTTTGGCTGTTTCTTTTATCATAATGGGGTGGATGTCATCCACCGTTGATAACGGTGTTGCACCTCATTGGTCATGGATTATTCTGTCCAAATTTTTGATCACAGTAGGTGAATTGTGTGTTGTGCCGATTTCTTGGGCAGGTGTCACCAAACTTGCTCCAAAAAGCTACACAACCCGTCTAATGGGCTTAATGCTTGCTGGTATCGGTATTGGCTGCTACTTAGCTGGTTTTCTCGGTGCTTATGT
>JAJFMB010000020.1 GCA_021772355.1 Chlamydiota bacterium
AGACCTTCTCCTTGGAGTGATCCCGTCGTACACACCTTGGGCGTATTTCTTTCCTCCTAAACAATACCGCGCCATTCGTCGACCTTCTTTTACCTTTTCAAGAATCATTCCCTCAATCCCCGATGACGACGCGCAAGCGGAAATTGAGGAGAGATTAGCATCTGTTCAAACGAATTCTCTTGAAGATGAACGGGAAAAAACATGCATTTCATCATGCCTAAAACAGATTAGTAAGTTAAACGATTGGCTGGGATTTATTGTCGGCCGTGTCGGTCAGTTTTTACAAGGATAAGCACTTATGGGAACTATCAACTGGTTGGAGCAACTCGACTGGACAGAAGAGCATGTTGAAGACTTGCGGTACACAGGGTTTTCTTACATCCGCCAGGGAAAGTATGACATCGCTCTCTCTTTTTTTGAAGCTCTCTCAGTCATCAATCCCAATAACGCTTATGACAACCAAACTCTTGGCGCTATCTACCTCGAAACCAATGAGCCTGCAAAAGCTATGAAGGCATTTGATCGAGCGTTAAAAATTGAGGCAGATCACGCACCTACCCTTCTTAATCTGACCAAAGCATTTTTTATGCTAGGGAAAGTTGAAGAGGGTCTCCGCTTGGCCAAAATCTTAAAAAACGAGCCCGTCCCCGCCATTGCCAACATGGCAAGAGCGCTCATTCTCGCATATAGCTAGATCATTTGTACTAATTTACAGCTAGATTTCCTTCCCACTCTTTGATGTATTCCAATAACTTAGCCTTATTAGGCTTTGTTTTTAGAAATGCCAAAGACTGTTCTTGGCTGCTAAGATGGGCAATTTTGGCTAAAAGATGCAAATGCCTTTTATCATCAGAAGCAAAAAGGAAGAAGAGTAGTTCTACAGGATTACCATCTAAGGCTCCATAGGCAATAGGCTCTTCGGGAAATGCAATAGTCACGACATCAAAATGCTCGTTTAATAAAAAATCGCGCGTATGAGGCACCGCTAAACCATTATTCAATGATGTCGGCTGCAACTTTTCTCGATCTAATAACAAATCGCTTAACACGTCAGCATCCAAACTCATATCTGCTGCCATAATCTTCGTCGTACGACGAATGATCTCTTCTTTTGTTGTGCCAGGAATGCCGTGAATAACACCACCTCTATGAATGGCTCGATAGAGACTGTACTGCTTAGTCCCGCCCTTAGGAAGTTCCGAATCCAACCCCTTTTCCTTGAAAGAGGATTGGTCCAGTTTATGACTCATCACCCAATCTTCGATCTCTATCCGACTAAATCGGTACTCACCGTTGATGCGATAGGCAGGGATTTTTCCATCCTCTAACCAATCATGAACTTTCGTCTCAGACACATTCAAAAGATCTGCAACATCATCAATCTGTAGATCCATAATACCTTCCTCCAAGCATTTCCTTTGCCAGCATAAAGAGAACGTACTTAAAAGTAAATGTTAACACATCTTTTAATTTTCGTGAAAAATAGCAACTTAAAAAAAAATTCAATGAAGCCGTTGATTAATTCGTTTCCACCCCAAAAACCTTTAGGATCTCATCAGAAGATGCGAGATTGAGCATCTTTTTTCGACGCTCTTCGTCCTTGAGGGCTTGGGTCAAACTAGACAGGATCTGCAAATACTCGGTCTGCTTATCGTCGGGTCCGCCGATTAAAAAAACTAAACGAACCGGAGCGTGATCAAGTGCATCCCAATCAACTCCTTTTTTCAGAACACCAATTGCAATAAAGAAATCATCATAAGTTGACAATTTCGCATGAGGAATCGCAACCCCCATGCCAATCCCCGTCGAAACAATATTTTCCCGATCGATAACAG
The DNA here is from genome assembly GCA_021772355.1 of Chlamydiota bacterium. Lineage (GTDB taxonomy): Bacteria > Chlamydiota > Chlamydiia > Chlamydiales > JAJFMB01 > JAJFMB01. Next base: position 1,836 of record JAJFMB010000020.1, read on the forward strand.
CTTTGTGAAATTGCTCTTTATCGTTCAACTTTCCGCTTTCTTCAAGTAAATCAACGAGAGCACTTAAAGTCTCTTCACGGGTTTCCGTATCCAAAAAGGAAATCAGCTGCGGTTCAATGTAATCGGTAATATTATGCATAATTTTTGGTTAGTTGATGCCGGTATGTCCAAAGCCGCCTGCGCCGCGCTCTGTAACTGCAAGCTCTTTACAAGGAATAAAATTAGCCTGCACTACTGACGCCACAATAAATTGGGCAATACGCATTCCCGGTGTCACGATAAAATCTTGTTTGCCGTGATTTATGATAATTATTCCCACTTCTCCTCGGTAGTCAGCGTCAATAGTTCCGGGTGTATTTAGCACAGTCACTTGATGCTTTAAAGCCAAGCCGCTACGGGGCCGCACCTGAATTTCATATCCTTCAGGAATAGCTAATTTGAGTCCCGTGGGAATAAGCGCTGATTCGCCAGGCTTCAAGATAATATCTTCCTTATTTGCAGCACGCACATCCGCTCCGGCTGCACTTTTTGAGGCGTAGTGAGGTAGACGCTCTTCATCAGAAGTGTCCGTTGGAATTTCAATGTATGACATCAATCAAGTCCTTTCATTATTGATGAGGAAGCCACATAAAAAAGCGAGCTTCTCCTTTAATTCACGACGGGTAACAATACAGTCTATCATTCCATGTTTCAAGAGAAATTCTGATTTTTGAGCTCCTTCAGGCAGTTTGTGCCCAATGGTTTGTTCAATAACCCGAGGCCCCGCAAAACAAATTAACGCATTGGGTTCTGCCACAATGATGTCTCCCAACGACGCAAAAGAGGCTGTCACTCCCCCCGATGTGGGGTTGGTCAATACAGAAATATAGGGTAATTTCGCTTCAGACAGTCTAGCCAACGCTGCTGAGACCTTAGCCATCTGCATGAGCGATAGAATTGATTCCTGCATACGCGCTCCCCCCGAAGTGGAGACAATAATCACAGGAAGACTTTTTTTAAGAGCGTGCTCAATCATCAAGGTAAGTCGCTCTCCGACTACCGAACCCATGGATCCGCCCATAAAATTAAAATCTAAAATCCCTATTGCAATAGGGATTTCTTGGATTTTACAGGTTCCAACGATCACAGCTTCATTATGATCGGATTTTTCCTGAGCAGCCGTTAATCGCTCGGTATAGGGCTTTGTATCTTCAAAATGCAGTGAATCCACAGGTTTAAGATCGGCAAACATTTGCTCAAAAGTTCCATCATCAGCCAAGCTAGCTAATCGTTCATCAGCTGAGAGTCGATAATGATAGTCGCACTTTGGACAGCAATTATCGTTATGCTCAAGCTCATTGAGGTGAATCAACTCATGACAATGCGTACACTTAAGCCAACCACTATAGCTGTCGCTCTTAGTCGTTTGAATCTTAATTTTAGGCTTATCGCGGGAAAAAAATCTCATTTACTACCTTAACGTCAGCTTATGAATTTATATTCTAAACGACAAGGATTAATGATACAAGATCAACAAAAGAAACGATATAATATTAATTTAAAATAGTTTACGTCGGAGAAATGGCGCCACTCAAGTAAGCGGCGCCTCACGATATTACGCTTGAGCTTTTGAGAAGCGCTCTTCAACGTTTTTCCAATTAATGATTTCCCAGATCGCCTTAACGTAGTCAGGACGCACATTGCGGTACTGAAGATAGTAAGCATGCTCCCACACATCCACGCCAAGAAGGGGAATTAGACCCGTCGTGCTTAAAGGATCTTGATTTCCACATGTCGCTATTTCTAAACGTTTTGCACCTTTATTATAGCCGAGCCAACCCCAACCGGATCCTTGAATAGCAACAGTTTTTGCGTTAAACTTTTCGATAAAAGCATCTAACGAACCAAACTCTTTATCAATTTCAGTAGCGAGATTACCGGAAGGCCCCTCTCCTCCCCCTTTTCCTTTGGGAGCGAGATTCGTCCAGAAAATACTGTGATTGACGTGGCCGCCTCCATTAAACTTAATTGCAGATTGCAACGCTATCATCTGAGCTATGTCATTTTTTGCTTCTGCATCAGCGTATTGCTCTAATGCTTTGTTAAGGTTTGTCACATAAGCATTGTGGTGCTTATGGTAGTGCAGTGACATAATTTCTCCGCTAATCACGGGTTCTAATGCGTCGACATCGTAGGGTAAGTCAGGAAGAGTGTATTTGTGTCCCATTTCTTCTCCTTATGGGTTTTCACAAAACATTAACAAATCAAACGGCTTTGATTCAAAGCTTTTCTGGTGATAGGTCCAATAGAGGTCAAACGCTTTCCTTTTGGAAAACCTCCGAAAAACAAACGAAAAGCAGTTACCGTTGAAGGGCTAGTGAAAACAATCTCATCAAAATCATCTAAGCAGGGTAGTGGCCCTGATTGATAAGGCTTAGTATCATACAAAATACACGACCGAAACTTGATCTTATTCTCTTCAAAATAATCGGTGAGTACTGCACGAGAAAGGGCTGAGTGGGGCCAGAAGAAATAGGCATCCTTCAACTCCATCCGTCGCAGGAGCGCTACTATTCCCTCTGCAGTTTCTTCTTCTGCCGCATGTGAAACCGAATAACCTCGCTTTTCTACCGCCTGTGTCGTCTTTTGACCAACAGCAATAATTTTTTGTGTGCAATTTTGATTAAAATGAGTGAGATAATCGAAGAATATCTTAACAGCGGTTTGGCTGGTGAGAATAATATGTGTATAGTAAGCCATCTCTTCAAATGCTAGTGTGATACCTGGAATTTTGGGAGATCGGGGATAAATTTTTATAATGGGATAGTGGGTAACAACTGCATTAGGTGCTCTTAGTCCAAGATACAGTGTTTTCATGCTCTTGTGTCAACACAGTGAAATAAGGAAAACATCTCTTCATCATCTTGCCGAGCAACAACTGCCAACTGCCCTTGCAACGGAGTTGTCTCACCAGGAAGGAGATGACGAGTCAAATGCGTCAAATTTAAACGAATCAATGCAGCTTCAGCAATGACAACACCGTCAACAGCTCCTGAAAAAAGTTTTTCTAGCCGCTCTTCAATCGTTCCGCGAATATCAACGAAGAGGAGGTCTCCACGTAGTTTTTTTACTGCCTCTTCCCGCCTTACCGAAGACGTGGCGATCTTGGCACCGGAACGAAGCGATTCAAGGGAGTTCCCCTCTCTAAACACAAGAACATCGGATGGATCCACACCTTTGGTAAGTGCGATCAGTCGCAACCCTTTAGGAAGGGGGTCAGGAAGATCTTTTGCAGAGTGGATAGCTATTTGACACTTCCTATTCAGAAGAAACTCATCTATTTCTTTCGTGAAAAAATCGGTTTTATCTAGTGTGCGCAAAGAAGTTTTGCGATCTCTATCTCCTTTTGTCGCAATCAAATGAGGAACAAACTCTAAATTGGGATGGTACGATTTTATTTCGTTAAAAATCTCCACCAACTGCGCTTGTGATAGTGGTGATTGTCTTGCGGCAACAGTAATTTTCATGAAATA
>JAJFMB010000191.1 GCA_021772355.1 Chlamydiota bacterium
AACGGCGTAAAGAGCCATCAATGCCGATAGGAACTTTGATAATTTTTTCCGGGGATTTGGCTGCAACTTCTTCAATGTCCATTCCCCCTTCCGGAGATGCAATCAAAATGGAACGCGCTTCATGACGATCGATAATAGCGCCGACATAGTACTCTTGCACATAGTCAGTAAGTGGGGTAATCAAAAGCTGATGCGCAACGACCCCTTCACTGCCTGTTTGCTCGTTGACAATCTTCATATGCAAAAGATCTTTAGCGTATTTTAAAATGTCATCTTTATTTCTTGCGAGCTTCACGCCACCGGCTTTTCCTCGTCCGCCTGCATGCACTTGCACTTTAACGACCGCACTTTCAAGTTGCATCTGATCAATTGCTTCGCGCACTTCATCAATATCTGAGACAACTGCAAAATCGGGAATGGGAACACCGTATTCCCGTAAAATAATTTTTGCTTGAAATTCGTGAGTATTCATACAGACTTAAACCCTTTCCTAATTTTCCCGTTATGTGCTAAATTCTCTTTTCAAATCAATACAAATCGCAATTCTTATGATACTAAAATTTATAAAATCCGGTTACCAAAAAGTTAAACGCGCTTTTGCCAAAACCGGTGCCATGCTTGGCAATAAAATGCGAGCGCTGTTCAAGGGAAAAATCGATGAGGATACTCTCGAGCAATTAGAACAGATTTTCTACGAAGCCGACCTTGGTGTTCAGACTTCTGTGGAGTTAACCGAACGAGTTCGCGCGCTGTATCGCCGTAATCCAGCCTTAAATGCGGACGGCCTTATTGCTGAAGTTCGTCAAGAAATTGGAAAAATTCTCTCGCAATACCCCCCTACACTAAAAGATGTTTCAAAAACTCAACTCCCTATGGTTATTCTTATTGTCGGCGTAAACGGCAATGGCAAAACAACTTCTGTTGCCAAACTTGCCAAGCGGATGCAAGATGAAGGGAAAAAAGTTCTCATTGCCGCAGCTGATACCTTTCGTGCTGCAGCAATCGAGCAGCTCGAAACCTGGGCCAAACGGCACGATATCGCTATGGTCAAAGGAGTGCATGGCAGCGACCCTGCTGCTGTCACTTTCGATGCCCTTAGTGCCGGCATCGCACGCGGTGTCGATGTTGTCATTATTGATACAGCAGGTCGTCTACATACTAAAACAGATCTCATGAAAGAGCTCGAAAAAATTAAGCGCTCATGTCACAAAGTTCACCCCGATAGTCCGCATGAGACCCTACTTGTTCTCGATGCAACGACGGGACAAAATGCTATTGATCAAGCAAAAACATTTAATCAGTTTACCCCCATTACCGGCCTTATCTTGACAAAACTCGATGGCACTGCCAAAGGGGGAATTGTAGTGAGCATTCAACAACAGCTACAGATTCCTGTAAAATTTATTGGTGTCGGCGAAGCTATTGATGACTTTGAACCTTTTGATTCCGAGAGTTTTGTGGAAGCTCTTTTTGAATAAAATATCGTTTTTTCAAAAACACTAACACTTTCACAAGACCTAATAGCACCGGCACTTCAACTAAAGGCCCCATAATCGCGACAAAAGCTTGCGGAGACCCCAAGCCGTAAACAGCAACCGAGATAGCGATGGCAAGCTCGAAATTATTAGACGCTGCAGTCAAACTCAAAGAAGCTGTTTTTTCATAGGAAATCCCCGAGCGGATTGAAATAAAGATCGAAACAGCAAACATCAAAAGAAAATACAGACAAAGAGGTATTGCGACAATCATAGCACGCATCGGAAGCGTGACAATGGCGCCACCTTTAAAGAAAAACATCACAAAAATTGTGAACAACAATGCTCCAAGTGTAAGAGGCGCAAGCTTGGGCATTAAAACACTTTCATACCACTCTCTACCTTTAAGCTTAATGCCGACTATCCTTGTCACCAGTCCACCTAAGAAGGGGACCCCAAGGTATAAGAACGTTGTCCTCGCTACATCTTTAACCGAAACAGAAATTTCACTGCCTTGCAGACCTAAAAGCCCGGGAAGAAAAGAGATAAAAAAGTACGCGTAGATGGGAAATGTAAACAGCTGAAAAAGGGAGTTAAAGGCGACCAGAAAAGCGCAATGCTCTCTATCGCCCTTTGCTAAATCATTCCAAACGATCACCATCGCGATGCAACGTGCAAGACCTATAAGAATTAAACCTGTCATCTCTTCGGGATATCCTGCAAGCCAAGTAATCGCTAAAACGAACATCAAACAGGGTCCGATAACCCAATTCAAGAATAGGGAGAGGAAAAGTGTGCGCAGATCGGGGAATACCTCAATCATCTTTTCATACTTAACCCGAGCTAAAGGGGGATACATCATAAGTATCAGCCCTACAGCTAGAATACCATTTAATGACCCATGTATCAGATCGGAGTGTCGTTCAGGAGAAAATAGATACCCTAAAGTAACCCCCGTCAACATAGCTGCAAAAATGAAGAAGGAGAGATTGCGATCTAGAAAGGAGAGGCGTTCCGTTTGTTCCATACTTATATCTTCTATTATGAGTGAAAACCTCTGTTATAATGAAGTTTCATATTCCTATCCAGGAATATTCACAAGTCCGATAATACTAAATATATTTATTTGTATATTAAATATTTTTATATTGTATAATGGTGATTGGTCATAAAACCTTATTAATTAAATAAGGAGGTTAATAATGAACAGCATTCATTATTTATTGATCACTACTGTAGCACTAACTATTAGCGCAGGCGCAGCATTTGCTGAAACTAACACTCCGAATAATGGCTCTCATTTTCCAACACAAAAAGACGTGCAGAAAGTTCACGAAAAAATACAGGAAAAGGGGGAAAATTTCTTCGATGACAGCAAACGGGAAGAGCGACAAAAAAAATGGGATGAACGACGTGAAGAATTAAGAAAAGCTAGAGAAGAAAGAATGAACCAATTAAAGCAGTGATTCCTTGAAAAAAGAAGCCCTACTTACGAAAACTCAAGGAGAATTGCTGCAAGTTAAAGGGAGATCACTCCCATTAATCTTCTCACATGAAGGAGATATATTATGAGTTACTTTAAATTTGCAGGCTTTACTTTTGTCTTATCACTAATGTTTTTGCCCTTCACTATGAATCAGGCAGAAACAGCACAATCAATGAGATCGCAATCCACACGCGACAATAACATCGAAATCACACAGCGGTACGGTGAACGTGGCTCCAGCTGGAGAAGGGGTTACAATTTTAATCGTGGCTATTATGGACCACGATATTATCGCCCCTATAATCGCGGCTGGCAGGGCTACTATCACTACGGCTACCCCTACCAAAACTATCGATACTACCGACCTAACTACTACTATTATCCCAATGATGGGACGTATTACTACTACTATAATCGCTAGGAGCTGCTAATCCTAACGCATGGCACCACATCATCGCCTTTGATGATGATCCACCCTTAGCCCTGGGTTTCAAATACCTGGGGCTTTGGAAATCTTATTGGCCTTGTTGCATAAATATTGTCTGAATCTTTGCACAAAAACAACTCATATTTAAACACCTGAGTTCTTGCAAATAACGGAGAACGACAATCATTCCAATCTCCTGGGCAATATTTATGTAACAAGGCCAATTTTATTCATAAAGATTTGTTAAATCAAATAAAAAACTATTTTTAATATATATTTGTTATAATGTAGTTGTAACCAAGCATTTAGGGGTTTATATGTATAAAGTTTTACCCTTTTTAATTGCTGCTGCATTTGTATTTACACCGAGTTTTGCACTTGGGTTTTCTCCGCCTCCTGTGTCTGATTCCCATGAGATCGCAAAAAAAGATAAGTCCTATAAAAAGTACTACAAAAAAAACTACAATTACAGAAATCGATATCCAAGCTATCAATATCGCTACAACCGCCCTTACTACCCAAGAAGCTACTATTACTACAACCCATACGACAGATATCCTTACTACGATTCCTACTACTACTACAATGAACGCCCACGCAGCGGCCTTTATTTCCGTATTAGCATCTAACCTTAATGTCTAAAGGCTAAGATGTTTATAAGCACAAGACTCGTAAGGGGTTTTGTTGGAAAAGTATTTCCTAGGGGATTTGGAGGAAAAACGCTCGAGATTTGGATGATTGTCGTTCGCAGTAAATAGCCAAAGCGCTATTTACAAGAGCGCAAGCATTTAAAGATGAGCTGTTTTTATCCAAAGATCAACGAAAGACTTTTTCACAAAGCCCCGCAAGGGTTTTGTGCTTCAAAATTTAGACAATACAGACTTAATTGAGCCGTGCCTCACTGGCATCGTTCATGCACCTCTTTAATTAAGAATATTCTTATGTAAGGAGGGGAGATGTATCGTCTAATAATTCCATTAACTGTGCTTCTTTGCGCGCTATCTATCGCCACTAGCTCACCCCTTATGGCCAAACATCATAAGGGAAAAGGGGGTGGAGGAAAATCTCATCATCACCACAACCATAAACACAAGTCACATGATCACCACCACCATAAGCATAAACACCACCACCATCATCATTATCACGGTTCAAGAGGAAATTGGTACTACGGTCCCGGTTACTATAACCCCTACTATTACGGCAATTACGGCCCTTATTGTCCTTATTATGATGATCCCTATTGGGATGCGTGGTACTACGGACCATCCTATTACCGCTCCTCACCACCATGCGGAGGAAGTATTAATCTTTTCATAGGGTTATAAGAAAAAAATAGAATCGCTTTTTCCTTGTTTATTAGAATTTGCCATTAAACCAAGGAAACAATACACTCTTCTCTAAATCTTAGAGAAGTACATGAAAAAGCGCGGAACTGTTTTTGGGGGATCTTTATTAATTGCCGGTACGTCGATCGGTGGGGGAATGCTAGCTCTTCCTGTTTCGACGAGTTTAGCAGGCTTTGTTCCTTCCCTTTTTCTCTATCTTGTCTGCTGGCTTTTTATGGCCTGCACAGGACTGCTCTTTTTGGAAGTCTGTTTATGGATGGAGGGGGAGAGCAATATCATTTCCATGGCAGAAAAAACGCTAGGTGCTTTTGGAAAGTGGTACGCTTGGCTGATCTATCTCTTTTTCTTTTACTGCCTCACGCTGGCCTATATGGTAGGAGGAGGCAACCTTTTCGCTGTCGCTTTCCCTAGCGCAATCAACGACTGGAGTGGCATGATCGCCTTCTCCTTGCTCTTTGCCCCCTTTGTATTTGCCGGGGCATGGGTTGTGGAGAAAGTTAACATTTTTCTTATGATTGGCTTAGCGATCTTTTATGCAATTTTTGTCATCATAGGCTATAGTCACATCAATTCCGAAAATTTAACGTTGGTCAACTGGCCAATGACAGTTATCGCTCTCCCTATTGCGTTTGCCGCTTTTGGCTATCAAGGAATCATCCCGACACTTGTGCATTACATGCACTACGATATGAAGAGTCTGCGAAAAGCAATCCTAATCGGTAGTTTTATCCCTTTTGCCACCTACATCGTATGGCAATGGCTAATTCTAGGAATCGTTCCAACCTTTGGGCCCGGGGGATTATATGAAACCCTTCAGCATGGCGGTGATGCGGTGTTCCCTCTGAAGAATTACCTTGAAACCCCGTGGGTCTACCTCGTGGGGGAATTCTTCGCTTTTTTCGCTCTTGCCACCTCATTTTTCGGTGTCACTTTGGGAATGCTCGATTTCCTAGCCGATGGCCTCGGTGTCAAAAAGAACAAGAAAGGACGCCTCTTTTTATGCGCTCTCGTCTACCTTCCACCTCTTTTCTTTGCCGTTAGCCATCCCCACGTCTTTCTAATTGCTCTAGATTTTGCCGGTGGCTTTGGCTCTGCGCTGCTTCTCGGCCTCCTCCCCATCCTTATGGTGTGGGCAGGCAGATATCACCACAAACTTGAATCTCGCTTCTCATTGCCCGGAGGCAGAGGACTGCTCATCATACTAGCTCTTTTCGTGCTCTTTGAACTCGTCATCGAGACATTACTAGCACTAGGGAAGATCTAATACAAATCTGTGAATTTTCCATAATGGGTAGAGAAAGAGTGCAGCTTCTACTCCACAGTAACAGACTTTGCCAAATTGCGGGGTTGGTCAATTTCAGCTCCCCTTTCTAAAGCGACATAGTAGGCAAAGAGTTGCGCTGCAACCGAAGTGGGCACTGAGGCGAGTTCATCGATAGTTTCAGGCACCCAGATGACCTCATCAGCGATATCAGATAACCCCTCTGTCCCTTCTGGGGCAATGGCAATGACTTTACCGTTGCGCGCCTTGACTTCCATTAAATTATTGAGCAATTTTCCAAAAGTCTGTTTATTGGCGCAAAGCGCTACTGTCGGACAATTTTCATTAATAAGTGCAATAGGCCCATGCTTCATTTCTCCGGCGGGATACCCATTTGCATTAATATAAGAAATTTCCTTCAGTTTAAGAGCTCCTTCCAGGCTTGCAGGGTACATGTAGCGACGGCCTAAAAAGAAAAAATTATCATGATGAGCGTATCGTTTCGCAATATCGGCAATATGCTTTTCCATATCGAGCACTGCTTGAACTTGTTGCGGCAGCGCTTTGACAGCTTGTAAAAAAGCTTGACCTTCTTGTCTATTAAGATGACGCATGCGAGCCAGCATCACAGTGAATAGAAATAAAATGACGATTTGATTTGTAAAAGCTTTAGTGGAACAAACGCCAACTTCAGGGCCGGCGCGCAAATAGACGCACGCATCAGACTCTCGATCCATAGTAGAACCGTGCACGTTACATAAGGTCAAAACTTTTGCCCCTTTTGCCTGTAGCTCTCGAGTCGCAGCTAATGTATCTGCTGTCTCGCCTGATTGGCTAATCGCAATCACAAAAGTGCCGTGGGGAACAATAGGATTTTTGTAACGAAATTCTGAGGAAATTTCCACTTGTACAGGGATACGGGCAATGTCTTCAATCATGTATGCAGCTAAATAGCCGGCATGCCATGAGGTACCGCACCCCAAAATAAGTATGCGCTCGATCGAAAGTAGGTCGTTGACATCAAATTTTAGCTCTTCAAATTGGACGGTACCATACTCTTCACGTAAACGCCCTGCAAAAGCGTTTTGTAAAACGGTAGGCTGTTCATGAATCTCTTTAAGGGTGTAATGCTCGTACTCCCCTTTAAGGCTCACTTGCGGCTTAGATTCAATACGCTGCAGATCACGAGTAATTTGCTGATTGGAAACATCAAATACCTCATAATGTCCCCGTTTGACCACAGCAATTTCTCCGTTTGATAAGAACAACACATCGCGTGTGTAATTAGCAAACGCCTGAGAGTCAGAAGAAATAAAGGCTTCGTTAGAACCGATTCCCACAGCTAATGGGGATTCATGTGCAACTGCAATAATACAATCAGGATGATCGCGATGGATAATAGCAAGCGCATAGGCTCCGTGCAACATCGATACAGCCTTTCTTACTGCTTCAAGAAAATCTCCTTGATACAAGCTAGCGATCAGATGAGGAACAATCTCTGTATCTGTTTCAGAAACAAACGTCACACCCTGTTTGATCAACGTTTCACGAAGTTCGGGATAATTTTCAATAATACCATTGTGCACAACAGCAACGCTTTCAGCAGAATCTAAATGAGGATGGGCATTCTCTTTTGTAGGTGCACCATTGGTCGCCCACCGCGTATGAGCTATAGAGACCTCAAGATGCATATGAGCCTTCTCTACCTCCTGCTCCAACATAGCAACTTTACCTGCCTCTTTGCAAAAGCGCAATTTACCGGCATCAACCCCAGCAATTCCGGCAGAATCATAACCGCGATACTCAAGTCTTTTTATGCCTTGCAAGGCCATTTTAACAGGATTTTGCGATCCGATATATCCGAAGATACCGCACATAACTACTCCTCACCGATTTGTTCACGCAACGCCTGTGCTATCTCATCAGCATAGTGCTGCACTTGCTTTAGGACAGGACCTTCCACCATTACCCTACAAATCATTTCCGTTCCGGAATAACGCACTAATACACGGCCGGAATCTTTAAGCTCTTCACTGACGTTGCGGATCACATCTTGCATCTTTTCGAGCGACTCAATAGGAGGTTTTGAACGCACTTTTACATTAACAGTAACTTGCGGGTATTTCTCGACTAGCTTTGCCAAATCGGAAAGTTTGGTATCTGTTTCAATCATGATCCGCAATACTTGCAATGCCGAGACCAATCCATCACCTGTCGTATTCTTATCAAGAAAGATCAAGTGACCGCTTTGTTCCCCACCTAGGTTTGACTCGTTTTTAATCATATCCTGAATAACATAGCGATCTCCTACCTGCGATGTGATCACTTCAATGTCGAGCTCTTTCATCGCTTTTAAAAAACCGAAATTACTCATAACCGTGCCGACTACGCGGTTATTTTGTAAAATGCCACGGTCTTTCATATCTTTTGCGCAAATAGCAAGCAAAGTGTCACCATCTACAATCTGAGCATTCTCATCAACCATGATCACGCGATCGGCGTCTCCATCTAACGCAATGCCTACATTAGCGTGAGAGTCAATAACACCTTTCTGAATTGTTTCAGGATGAAGAGAGCCGCAACCATCATTGATATTAAGTCCATTAGGATGATTTCCGTATAAGACTACTTTAGCGTCCAACTCATGAAAAACAAGAGGGGCTACCTTATAGCCTGCGCCGTTCGCGCAATCGAGTACGATCGTTAAATTCTTTAGAGTGAGATGCCTAGGGAAGGTAGCCTTGACGAATTCAATATAGCGACCGTCTGCATCGTGCACACGTGCATTCTTACCAATGTCATCATCATCAGGAAGACTATCCTGAAAATCACGATTAGCAATAAGCGCTTCCACTTTTCTTTCCCATTCATCGGGAAATTTAAATCCCTCAGAGTCAAAAAATTTAATTCCATTATC
>JAJFMB010000192.1 GCA_021772355.1 Chlamydiota bacterium
ACCCGCATTCTCAAATAGACCCAAAGTCGCTATTTTACGGGAACAAGGAACTAATGGACACGTTGAGATGGCAGCAGCTTTTCATCGCGCCGGATTTACCTGCGTTGACGTCCACATGCAAGACATCCTCTCAGGTGAAGAGGACCTACACTCCTTCTCGGGACTCGCCGCATGCGGTGGCTTCTCTTACGGAGATGTATTGGGTGCCGGCTGTGGATGGGCCCACACCATACTACACAATAAAACCGCCCGCCAGGCCTTTTCGGAATTCTTCCAAAGAGAAGACACCTTTGCCCTCGGCGTCTGCAACGGCTGTCAAATGCTTGCCGCCCTCAAGGAACTCATTCCAGGAACCGATCACTGGCCCACCTTTCTCACCAACCGCTCAGAAAGCTTTGAAGCGCGTGTGTGTTTAGTTGAGATTACACCTACTCCTTCCCTATTTTTCCAAGGAATGGAAGGCTCTCGCCTGCCAATAGCGATCGCCCACCACGAAGGACGTGCAGAATTTAACAGCGCTATCAACGACAACCTCTCTTGCATACGGTATGTCAACAATGATGGCTCTCCCTCTGAAACCTACCCAGCCAATCCCAACGGCTCCCCGCAAGGGATTACAGGGTTAACTTCCCAAGATGGCAGAGTCACCATATTAATGCCCCACCCGGAGCGTGTGTTCCGCACCGTACAGAACTCCTGGCATCCTCAAGAGTGGACGCAAGATGATGCCCCCTGGATGCAGATGTTCTACAACGCCCGCCACTGGGTTGGAGAGAAGCAGCTGTAACCTTATCATGAGGGAGAGTTGCCTCTCCCTCAATGCCCGTCAATAAATATCAAATTATTAGTTTAATATCAATTTAAATTCTTTACTAATAACATGTTATAGTTTATTATTGACACATTATGATTAGCAACAGTTATATTAAATATTTAACATCTTTTGACTTTATCCATTTCTCGGAAAAGCAAGTTTTAGCAAAAGCCACTGCGGCAGTAGGCGCAGTAGCCCTGACCACACTCATTAGCAAAAGTTTTCTTACTCCCACAGCCGCACTTTATGCATCGGGACTTACAGGAGTGACAGTAGGAATACTATTACCCCCCGTCATACTGTATGGCGTAAATAAAGCCTTTCATTCCTTCAAAGAAAGTCGAAATAGCGACGCTGTTTTTGACAAGGAAGTGATCCTAGTTGTAAATGCCAAAGAAGATCATAATGGTTCACTAGTGCTGCAGGGCATTAGTCAATCTATGAAATTTCATCTATCCCAAAATCGTTATCAGATTGTTTATCAACAAGCCTCCTCCTTTGAGGAAATCACAAATACCGTTGTTAAATTAAAACAACAGAACAACCGCATCCACGCCCTTTTTTTCAACACACATGGTTGGTCAAGAGGCTTTGTCCTCGACAAGGCAGAGAATAATCACGAAAGCTGGAGCAACGGAGTTCTTCTCACTAATCGAAACCCTACCAGCCATGAGATAGCGAGAAAAAAATTTAAAGAGTGTTTTCAACATCTCGATGAGAAAACAGTAATTGTGCTTCATAGCTGTTCAACCGGATTCGTAAATTTTACAGGCAGACCGTCGATCGCACAAACAATCGCAGAGTGTGCTCCCCGCTGTCTTGTTTACGCACCTACCCAGGACTTCATCGGCTTAAGTTGCTCCATTAATTCTTGCACCCCTCTAGAAGTGAGTTTTAAAGCACCAAAAATAACACCTTCTGCAGTTACCACCATTTTTAACATGCTTCTTTACGGATCTTCCTTAGGTCGTTACGGACAAGACAGCACCGCTCGCTTCAGAAAAGTACTTGACGATACAAGTCTTAGTAAAGAGTAAGGCTCTCTTGTCATTTTACCCGAAACAGTTGAACACCTAAAAGAGTGGGGCATCCCCATCACAATGTCATCAATTTGAGGCAATTATTAGTCTCCCCACTATTATTGCTCGGAACAAGTCCCTCGCAAGCCTCGCTTCTCCATGATCATGCTACGCATAATCACTTCAAGCGAGGGAGATAAATTACCCCATATTCGCTCGCTTTAGTTCATGAATTACATGCGGTGATGGAAACTCCATTGTGCTAGAGGATTTTCTTAAATTGATGACATTGATCCCCATCACCCCCTTATCTAAAGCAGTTGAATACTTAAAAAGAATGGAGGTGCCACAAACACCCCCATTAACATTTACCTATAGCAGTTGTAGACTTGGCTACCTGAAACAGTTGTAGACTTGCTCTTCTTCTTCGAGACGAGGTTCGATAAGACCGATGACCCAAGATCTGTGGCCGGCTTCTTCAAGTTCATGGACAATGCTCATTGCATCCGATGCAGCTACAACCATCACAATACCGATACCCAGGTTAAAGGTGCGTTCCATTTCGCGATCGCTGATATGTCCCAGTTCTTTTATCCACTGAAAAACAGGCGGTGTATCCCACGCATTTCTTTTGAGCTTCACTTTAACATTACTAGGAAGGACGCGAGGTATATTTTCTACCAGTCCCCCACCTGTGATGTTGGCAATCGCTTTGACCATATTTCTTTTACAAAAAGGCGTAACGGCATCGACATAAATTTTAGTCGGTTCTAGCAAAGCGTCTGCCAAGGTTTTGTGGTCGGAAAGAAACGGCGCTTGAATATCGAGAGGAATCTTGTGATCCGCAATAATTTTACGCACTAATGAAAAGCCATTGGAGTGCAATCCACTACTCGCAAGCCCAATCACAACATCTCCACTTCCGATATCATCAATTTTTGGTAACAATTGATCACGTTCGACAATACCTACTGCGAAACCGGCAAGATCATATTCACCCGGTTGATAAAGGCTAGGCATTTCAGCGGTTTCTCCACCAATTAAGGCGCAGCGCCCTATTCTACACCCTTGAGCAATACCACCCACTAGTTTTGGACCCACATCAAGATCGACTTTTCCCGTAGCATAGTAATCGAGAAAAAACAGAGGCTCTGCCCCTTGAGCAATTAAGTCATTCACACACATAGCGACCAAATCAATACCAATAGTATCATACTGATTCGCAACACGGGTCAACAACAGTTTAGTTCCCACACCATCGGTAGTGCCCACCAAAATAGGATCCTTATACTGCACTTTGGACAAATCAAATAGTCCCCCAAATCCCCCAATTTCAGCCTCTGTTCCTGATCGAGCAGTTTCTTTAACAATAGGTTTGATCATTTCCACAAGCTCCATCGCCATATCGATGTCAACGCCTGCATCTTGATAGGTCGTTGCTTGCAATACGCTACATAGCAAGACAAATAGGGAAAATATTTTTTTCATAGATCCTAGCCTCCATAATTGAATTAATTAGGACAAAAACGATCTAAGAAATGGGAGAATATTGCAATCATTATTTTCACTAACTCTTATGAATTAAACAGACGACCAACAGAAATCGTGTTGTTCATGATGTGCGCAGCAATGCTTGCACCAAGACCATATTGGGCAAATAGACAACCAAAGGCAATCCCACCTATTGTTGTCACCACGGCTTGGACATGAGCATTTTTATGAGGATTGCTTGCATGCACCGCACCAAAGATTAATGAAGTGACCAAAATGGCAATAACCGACGCGACGCTAAATGGTCCAAACATCGTTGCCGCAGTAATAGGTAAAATACTTTGTGTGATTAAAGTTTGTATCCCTCCTCGAAAGACACACTCTTCTAAAGCCGGGGCAACAACAGTAGCTGAAAAGGGCGAACTTTTTAACTCCCTAAGGTACGCCGAATTATCGGATGGTTCCATCCCTTTGACGGCTCTTATCGCTTTAACCTCTAAATGTGACACACCAATAAGTAATCCGCCCGCCACAAGACCCAATCCAAAATTCGGAACCAAAAGGATCCCCAAAGCAATGACACCTACCGTAGGGTACAAAGGGGCCAACTTCGAAAATGATGAGGCATTCGAAACCTCTACATTCCCCATTGATTTTTCTGTGGGGGAATAAACATGCACCCCCTGATTTATATTATCCGTAATAGCCATAAATATCTCTTAATTAAACATTAATATAACATATAAATATTTAATTAACAACTACTTGACAAAAATAAATGCATGATATACTTATTATTTTAATGCTAGAACTCTACTTAATATTATTTGTCATTGGAGTCTTTGATTGCGCCGATCCTGTCAATGTGGGTCTGCATATCTACCTGCTGGGAACAAAAAAGCCTATTAGCGCGTCTTTTGCCTACATGCTGGGGATTTTTGTAACTTATTTTTTGATTGGAATTCTTTTACTGGTGGGATTAGGTCCTCTAATTCAAAATATTTATACACAATTATCTCCTACAACCGAGTACAGCATTGGCCTTGCCTTAGGCCTGCTTTGCCTCTACTTTGCCTACCGCCTTTATATCCACCGCGAAGAGCCGCCCAAGCACAGAACCCCTAAATCTCTAGCCTTTTGGGATGTTTTCACCATTGGAGCGGTATTAGCCTTTCTCAATTTCCCCACCATGCTGCCCTATCTCGCCGCAATAAATTTCATCCTCAAGGCGCAGATGGGAATCATAGGAGATCTTGCTGCCTTAATTTTCTATAATATTATTTATATTCTTCCGATGATTATTGTGCTTTGCATCTACTCTCTTTCCGGCAAGTGGGGCATGAAAATCCTGCAAAAATTAAATCGTTACATCGATCAATGGAGCCTCAAGGTGATGGCTCTTTTTCTCTTTGTACTAGGGTTATATCTCGCACTTGATGGAATGATTTATTTTATAAGTTGAACCTTCAAAAAAACTACCGGCTAATGTACACTTTTCTCTCATTTTGTAGGATTATTTCACTATGTCATCATATTTTTCAGCATTAGCAGGAGCTGCTGCAGCCGTTGCTGTTACAGGAGTTAATACCGCCGGAGTTATTGCAGCCACGACAACTGCAATAATGGGCAAAAGTATTGCAAGAGTAATTTCGGAACGCCCGTTCACGAATCAACAAGAAAGAGATGATCATGAGAAAAATGAGGTTTTCTTTACAGCTATCGCCGCAACTTCAGCACAAGCATCACAATTTATTCTCACGCCTCCCTCTGTGAAAGGTTGTTTTTTTGCGATAGGTGTTGGGCAAACATGTCTCGTAATTGCAACCGAGCGGTTATTTTTGCCTATGACATCACCGGCTATAAGACGTGGAAAAACTATCCTATTTTTTAGTGGAAGCCTTGTGTTATTAAACACAATTTCCATTGTTGCTTCTAAGGCTATGGGGATTGGTGACAATGAAGATGCTTCCGCTTTTAATGGAACATTAACTGGTATGGCAACTGCTATCTTTGTCGCATCCGGAATAAAATTGTATCATGAATGGAATAGCATATAGGATTATTTCACTATGTCATCGTATTTTTCAGCATTAGCAGGAGCTGCTGCAGCCGTTGCTGTTACAGGAGTAAATAGTGCCGGAGTTATTGCAGCCACGACAACTGCTATGGTAGGCAAAGAGGTTGCACGGCACATGGGTCATCGTGTTATCACTCATAATAGAAACCCGGATGCCGCTGATGTTGCTGATATTTTATTAACAGCTATCGCCGCAGCTTCAGCACAAGCATCACAATTTATTCTTACGCCACTCACCACTAAAGGTTGTTTTTTTGCGATAGGTGTAGGAAAAACATGGATGTCACTCAATGCCGAACAAGTAAATATTCATTTGACTCAACATATCAGAGCGATAGGAAATACAGCTCTAATTATTAGTGGAAATCTTCTTTTAGCAAATACAGCTTCCGTTATTGCTGCCCATACTTTAGGGATTGCTGATGATGAAGGTGCCTCTGCCATTAAGGGAACATTAGCAGGTATGACTACGGTCATCTTAGTTGCTTCAGGAATAGACCTGTACAATCAGCGCAACAACAGATGAGTAAACATAGATAACGACTCTAGCAGTACTACTTTCCTTCCATCTTAGCAAACATTTGAGCGATCACACTAGATAATGAGGTGGTGCAATCTTTTAATTCTTTCCATTCTGTCGGAGCGTTCTCGGTATTGAGCAGAGTATCTAATTCATCCAGAAAGCTACTTTTATTTTTTACGTGCTTGCCTAAAAGCTGTTTCTCGAGCACTTCGATATTAACAATTTCCCAAGGCATTAAGCCATTAGTGCCATCGCCAAGCATTTTAGTCTCGGTCTTTATAGCTTCTCCAACCGTTCCACCACCCGGCTTACCAACAACGACATCACTTACTCGCAATAACTCATTCATTCCATTAGCATCTTGCCTTCCAAGCGGGATGATCCTTACATTCGGATTTTTTTCCGGTGAGGAGTTTAATGCTTTAAGCTCTTCCATTCTTTGTTTATCTTCACCACAAAGAACAAACAATGTCATAGGATGTGCAAAATCCCGTTTTGATTGAGCAAGAAGCTGCGGAAAGGGGGAGGGTGTGCTAACTTTACCATTTGTAAAGAAAACAATTTTTTCCTCTTCTCTAATAGCATATTTATCACGCACAGCAGCTTTATCAATATCATGATCAAATTCTTTCCGTACAGGGTAGCCCGTGTAAACAATCTGTTCCTTTTTTACCTTACCTTCGATAGCAACCTTACAGCTTGGAAGATCATAAGGAACTGCCGTCTTATAATGGGGATAATCAACATAGTGAGGCCAATCGACATCCGCTCCACAATCTGATTGCACGTGAAGAAAAGGAATCTCTGCAGCTTCTGCAGCACGCAAAAGATGGGAATTATTGAAAGTATACGTACTCACTAGCATATCAGCAGGATTTTTAAGAACATAAGAGAGAATTTTTCTCTGCTTCTCTTTTTCTTTTTTGTTAACAAGGTTTAGGTAATCAGCGATACTCAGCTCTTTTTTAGAGATCCCTTTGATAAATTTGATCGTTCTCCACATGTTATTTCTCTGCAGAAAAGCGAAGAGCTCCTCAGAGGTGTAAGTAAATCCAAATTTTTTCGCCAGTTTCGTGACAGTATCAAATTCACCTATCACTTCTCGAGGGATATCGACCTTTTTAATTTCGTATTTATCACCAATGCGATCAGCAATAGCGTTCTGCACAGAAATATGACCTCCTCCAAAGGAGCAAGTCGCAATCATGATTGTTTTCTTCTCCTCATCAGTCGATTCTGCGTTCAAGGTAGCATTGATTGTTTTCTCTGCATTATTTGTTTGTTGACTTTGGCGACTCTTCCAAATGCGCTCAATCCTGCCGCATCTTTCAGCAAAAGCAATTTGCTGTTTAGGGGTCGGCAATGCTCTCATCTGCTCTATCTGCGCTGCCAATTCATCAACGGGTTTATCACTTAGCAAAGATGCTTCTAAATCATCTAAAAAAGCATCCTTATCGACAGTTAAAATTTCATGCATATCTTTCCATGATCCCCTAATGACCATGGTCTTTAATAAGTCTTTCAACTCAATTAACTTCTCTACTTCTAATGGAGTAGGCTTTCCAACAACCTTTTTTCCTTTAATCTCATTGATCAAAATATCTCTGAACTGAGGGATGTTATCTTCAAAAATCGCCTGTCTTAATTCTTTATAGACATTCGGTTTTCCTTGAAGAATCAACTCTAGATCTTTTGATTCGCGAATCATTGAGTACACCTGCCGCCTGTCTGCATCCAATTGATCATAAACATCTTCAAGCAATGTCCGTTTTGCACCATCTTGCTTCTGAATAGGTAAGACAGTTAATACAGGTCCTCTTTCATCATAAGAATGCACCTGTGTTGAGCCTTGATCCAACTGCCACCGGATAAATTCAGCAGGCGAAAAGTAAGTCCCCATATTATCATCAAACAAATCTGAAGGGGTTTTTACGACTCGATCAAAATAGTTCATGCTATTTTGTGAGTAACAATCTGCTTGGCATGCATAGCGTTTAGGACCAACTTTTGTTGAACCTAAAAGGACAAGTAGTGAATTAACGAAGAAATTAGCGATTAAGCTCGGCGCCAAAAGAAGTACTCTTCCCACTTTATTTAAGATTGACAATATCCATTGAGGAGTCTTCTGTGTCGCTTCTTGCTGGATCCTTCTTACTTCTGTCACTAGCGACGGTCCAACCACAGGTAAATTTCTCAACCTAGGAAGCAGAGATAGAAAAATAGCTTTGGCGCTCTTTTGAACCGGAACCTCTTCTCCCAACTCAGAAAGCGTATTTACAGCCAACTTCACACAGTTTTGTTTGATAAACTGAAAACGCAATCCATTATCTTTATACTTTCTAATATTATCTAAAATATGATCAAAATCAGCTTGCGTAATAGGAACATTGGTGACAAGTCTTCCTTCATGTGTACGGAATTCTTCATAATCAATTAACGTCGTCGTCGCATCGCGCACCTTTAAGAATGTGCTTTTATTCCTACCGAGTTCAGCTAGATCCTCAGGGCTCATCTCAATCGTTGTGGAAAAAATTTCCCCATTTTCATTAATCAATCTCATGCTGACATGCACCGGAATATGCTCTGTCAAGCTACCGAGAAAAGGCATCTTATCTATTCCGAAGAACCGAGGAGATGTGTGAAATTGTAAAACAGCCGTTTTAGGTTTGTCAGGTGACGGATCCGGGTGGGTAATAGGGTTATAAAATTTAGAAGCATGCTCTCTAACCTGATCCATCTCTTGCGTCGTTAATTTGTGAATGGGCCGGAGTTGCGCGTTTGTAAATTCATGACGGTCCAGTTGCACTAAACCTTCCGGAGAAAGGTACAACCACCCTTTTCCATTGCTATCGACAAAACTAT
>JAJFMB010000193.1 GCA_021772355.1 Chlamydiota bacterium
CCTATATTGGATAAAGCGCATCAGAATTTCTCTCATGCTCTTGCCGATGATTTAAATGTGTCCGTCGCACTAGCTGCGGTTTTCGACCTAATGCGTGAGGTGAACACCCTATGTGATGGGGGTAAGCTCAATAAGACAGAAACTAATAAAGTCCTTGAACTACTCAAAACATTTGACACCGTCTTGGGGGTGATGTCATTCGAAAAGAGACATTCCACCATTCCGGATGAAATTCATCAGGCACTAGAGCGACGGCTCGAAGCAAAAAAGAACAAGGACTGGGCCTTAGCAGATGAGTTGAGAGAGTATATTACTAGTCGAGGATACATTATCGAAGATGTCCCTGGGGGATCTCGTGTGAAGGTGGTAGAATGAAGGGTAAAACCAAAGAAGAAAAATATTTAGTAAATGTTTACCAAACAGCTCTTAAGTTAGGTGATATCTATTGTGCTGTTGATCGCTTTGAAGTGGGTAACGCCATCGGACTTCATCCTCGTGGCATCAAAACAATCTCGCATCAATTGACTCAGGCAAATTTCATCAAAAAAATTAGTGATTCTCAGGTTAGTTTAACTCCTCACGGTGAGAAACTCGTTCATAATCTTATTGATGAGTGATCCGATCGATAGAGGGGAATTTTTCTCCCAACTTTGGCACAAAACATTAAGTGCCGGTCTGGAGATCTTCGGAGATAGCCCATTAGTAAAACTCTTAGAGAAAGAAAGAAGTGAGAGGCCTCCAGGGGCTCATAGAGATGACTCTACATTTCAGAAGCTCTGTACTGGCTGTGATGCTTGTATGGTTGCCTGTCCTGTCAATGTGATCATGATCGAAGATTTAGAAACACGTCATCCTCTTATCTATCCTGACAAAGACCCTTGCATCCACTGCGAGGATACTCCTTGCATCAAAGTCTGCGAAACGGGAGCGCTTAGTCTATCGTCTTAGGACGAGGATTTCATCCAGGGGAAATAGAGGACGTCTCTGATGGAATGCATGTTCGTGAGGAGCATTACGAGACGGTCGATTCCAATGCCGACTCCTCCTGTGGGAGGCATGCCTTGACAGATTGCTTCGAGAAACTCCTCGTCTAAGGGGCTTGCTTCTTCGTCGCCGGCATCCCGTCGCATAGATTGCTTTTCTAAGAGGTCTCTTTGAAGCTCAGGGTCATTCAACTCTGTGTAGGCGTTGCAGATTTCACTTCCAAGGATAAAGCTCTCAAATCTTTCAACAAGTCCTTCTTCACGAGCCTTGGGATCGCGATGAAGTTTGCAAAGCGGCGTTGTTTCAATGGGGTGGTCAGTAATGTGATGAGGTTGAATAAGATGAGGTTCTGCAAATACTTCGAAAAGAGCAGCGATGAGGAGCCCTCTTGAAAGGTTAGGGATTTTTGTTTCGTCGACATGTCCGCTATCTTTCAGCATTTTGCGCATTTCATCGTCAGACAGTTGATCGACGTTGATGTTGCCGTATGTTTGGATCGCATCTTTCATTGTAAGACGTTTCCATGGCGTTTTTACATCGATTTCTACTTGTTCGCCGGTTTCGGGGGAAATTCCAGAGAGTTTTGTTGTTCCGTAGAGATCTTTTGCCAGGAACTCAAAAAGATTTTCAACAAAGTGCATCATGTCGTTGTAATCCCAATAAGCCGCATAGGCTTCAAAAAGGGTGAACTCGGGGTTGTGGTTGCGGTCAATTCCTTCATTGCGAAAGACGCGGCCAACCTCAAAGATCCGTTTCATTCCGCCTACAATCAATTTCTTGAGGGGAATTTCAAGGGAGATGCGCAAAAACATTTCCTGATCTAGAGCGTTCAGTTTGGTAACAAAAGGTTTGGCTTCGGCCCCGCCATAAATGCTTTGGAGTACAGGTGTTTCAACTTCTAAAAAGTCTTGATCATCGCAGTATTGACGCAGGAGTTTAAGGATGCGACTGCGTTGACGGAAAACGGTAACGGTTTCGGGATTGGTGATGAGATCGAGCCATCTTTTGCGGTAACGCAGCTCTTTGTCGGCAAGCCCTGCATGTTTGTCAGCTAAAGGAAGTAACGTTTTGCAAAGAAGTGTGACCTTTTTGGCAAAGAGGGTCAGCTCCCCTTTTTGAGTGCGAAAGAGATAGCCTTCCACACCAAGAATATCGCCAAAGTCAATTTTCTTTTCGATAAATTTGAGGGGGGAGGCAGGCTGGTCGTTATTCGTTTGCTTGAACCCTAAAAGTTCTGATGTATCTCTGTTGAGCATGATCTGTATGCGACCGGTGTCATCTTGCAGATGAGCAAAAGCATTTTTTCCCATGCTGCGGAAGAGGACTAAACGGCCGGCGATAGTAACCGGTTGTGTTTTACCGGACATGGCATCTTCACTGGAACCGATTTCAACATCTTGAAATTTTTGATGCAGTTCCTCGGCATGATGACTCGGCTCGTAGCGATGAGGAAAAGGTTCTATTCCCATCTCGCGCATCTCTTTTAGTTTGCGGGAACGATTCTGAAATTCTTCTTGTTCGTGGTAATCAGGCTTATTTATCATTTGTTACAACTATCGATTTACTTATTGAAGTGTACCCGGTCCGAGCGTAACAATATACAGTTGACGCAAAGAGTAAGAAGCCAAAAAGGACTGCAGCGAGTACAAATAATTTTGTCTCGTAGTGAGCTTCAATAAATTGTTTGGGCCAGGATAATGGATTCATACACGCATAGTTTAGCAGAAGGTGATTTAAAATGTCGAGATCGGGTTGACATCAATTAAAAGTTTAACGTTAGACGGTAATTTGATTTCTTCCTGAAGTTGGATGAGGGCCTGAGTAATAGGGGTAATACTGGGGCCCCTTATTATTGCTTGGAAACGGTATTGATCTTTGACTTTGGCGTGGCCGGCGGGAAGGACCGGATGGAAGGCAAAGTTTTTTGATAATTTTTTGGTTAGTTCCAGGTAAAAAGTTTCTGCGAAATTTTTTGTACGGGCTTCATCTTTTCCGGTGAAGGTGAGTTTCACCATTCGCGTGAATGGGGGGTAGTGAAAGAGTTTCCTTATGGCAATTTCTTCTTCGTAGAAGGTGTTGTAGTCTTGCGCTGAGGAAAGCTCAAGTGTTCGGTTTTCTGGTAGACAGGTTTGAATGATTACCTCTCCGGAAATGGAGCCTCTTCCCGAACGTCCGGCAACTTGGGTGATTAATTGGAATGTCGATTCTGAAGCGCGGAAGTCGGGAATATTTAGGCTGCCGTCACTATTGATAACTCCGACGAGAGTAACTTCTGAAAAATGCAGTCCTTTTGCAATCATTTGCGTCCCGATAAGGACGTCGGCTTTTCCGGTTGCAAATTGACGCAGGAGCTTTTCGTGGCTCCCTTTATGACGAGTTGTATCGGCATCGAGTCTAATGGTGCGCACTT
>JAJFMB010000194.1 GCA_021772355.1 Chlamydiota bacterium
GTGGCGGACATGATGAACGCGAGCAAACTCTTAACCAGCTTTTGGTTGAGATGGATGGATTCGATACGAATGATGGCGTCATTCTGATGGCAGCGACGAATAGACCAGACGTATTGGATAAAGCGTTATTACGCCCCGGAAGATTTGATCGTCGCGTTATGATCAACTTACCCGATATTAAAGGGCGTCATGAAATCCTTAAGGTCCATGCAAAAAAAATTAAGTTGGATCCATCAGTTGACTTGATGTCAATTGCACGTAGTACACCTGGCTCGTCTGGTGCGGACCTTGAAAATATATTGAATGAGGCAGCCTTAGCAGCGGCCAGGAAGGGTCGTACAGCCGTTACCGATCAAGAAATGCAAGAAGCCCGCGATAAAGTTATTTTTGGTAAAGAGCGTCGTAGTCTTGAGATGGATGAAAACGAAAAGAAAACAACTGCTTATCATGAGGCAGGCCACACAGTTGTGGGCTTAGTGACAAATACAGGCGATCCCGTTGATAAAGTCACCATTATCCCTCGAGGATTTTCTTTAGGTGCGACATTCTTTCTTCCTAAAAAGAATCGCGTCAGCTATTGGAAGCGAGAGCTTATAGATAAGCTTGCCGTACTTATGGGTGGACGCTGTGCAGAAGAGATCTTTGTTGAAGATGTTTCAAGTGGAGCTCAGCAGGACTTTGAACAAGCTACCTATTTTGCACGAAGAATGGTTTGTGAATGGGGCATGAGCGACAAGTTGGGAGCCGTAGCCTACGACGAGTCGGGAGGCGAAAGCAGCCAATACCTTGGTGTCGGTTCACATCATGAAAAGAAATATTCTGAAGACACAGCTAAAGCCATTGACGGCGAAGTTCGCCGCTTCTTAGATGAGGCGCATGATACAGCTAAGGAGATCTTGATTCAACACAAAGAGCAGGTTGAATTGATGGCAAAAATGCTTATCGAATTCGAGACCTTGGACAGTGATGACATCCAGCTCATTCTGGAAGGTAAATGGAGTAACGAGGATAAGCGCGCTAAAATTAAGCGTACTGAAGAGTTGCATAAGAAAAATCCTGCAACTCCTCCACCTCATCCACATTTTGAAGGGGAGAACGAAAGACCTTCAGAGCCACCTCCCTCAGCACCTCTTAGGCCAGATATTCCTGTCTAAGGAGATTATAAGGGTCAGCATGTTGGATAAAATCCACATCTGACCCATCCAACTCTATAAAAAGCTTGGAAAAAATATCATTTCTTCATTACCTTGTTTGGTATCAGTAATTTCCTGGATTCTTATCGGATAAAAAAACACCTTTGTTGCTCTGCTTTGGATCACATTGATGTTTGCAAGTTTGTTGTATTTCGAGGGATTATCTGATTGGGCATCAACATCTCAATAAGGAGTGAAAAACGATGATGAGAAAGAAATTAATAGGGACAGTCATTGCACTAATGATTGCATCTATCAGTTCGGTTTCTGCTGTAAATTACTGTGAATGTGGAATATATGCAGGTGTTCAGGCCGGATGGGCAAAAATAGAAAGTCCCACAGACAACGACTGTCATAAAAATCTGCATGGCATTCGTAGAAGAGATATCAGTGATTCTCAAGGTGGTTTTTCCTGGGGAGCAAATGTTGGCTATAATTACCCTGTCTACCCTGAGATGCTCGTGAGTTTCGAAGCTGGATATCACGACAATGGCTGTTCGTCGATTACCTTTAAAAATGGTAACGAATATCGCATGGACACAACAGACTGGGAACTTCTTGCGACAGCAACTTATATCTGGTGTCCCGGGTTGTGGTTTAATGTAAAGTGGGGAGCGGCAAGAGTTCGTAATGAATATCGCATCTTCCACATGGCCGAAAATTGTGACCTTGATCCCACAAGTATCACCAAAAAATGGGCGCCTACTACTGCGCTTGGTTTAGGGTATAACTTCTGTGGATTCGATATTTACATCATGTATCGTTATATTTTTGGAAGTGACCTGACCAGAATGTCCCGTGCCTTCTCCGTTCGTGGTGAAGCTGAGGAATTCTCAGGTACTTTCAAGTTAAGAGATCGCGCTCCTCGCGTTCACGGTATCTACGCCGGAATTCAAGCGTCTCTATACTAGAGATCAGTTCAGAGAGGGCTTTACAAAGCCCTCTCTTTTTTCACCACAAAGTCTTTTAATCCCCAGTCTTATTATTATGCATTATGGAATGTTTGCTGCGTACGTCGTGTACGCTAGCTAGCGCGGAAGGATGATAGGATTTATCTTTTGTAGAGAAAGGTCTTGGCTGTCTAATAACTAGTACAGAAGGGAGATAAAGACTGTGATCGTTGTCTACGATAGTTAGGGAGGGCTTATTTGAACCCTGCCTTTATGGGGCAGGGTTCAAACAAATAGATGTTAAGCTTGCTTTGCGAGGATCGCTTTGCGGCTAAGTTTCACTTGTCCACGATCATTGACATCGAGAACCTTTACAGTGACTTGATCTCCTTGTTTAACGAGACCTTCTAAGCTTTCTGTTCGGGCATGGTCAAACTCGGAAATGTGGCAGAGTCCTTCTTTTCCTGGAAGAATTTCCACAAAGATACCAAACGCGACCACTGAAGTGACTTTCCCTGTGTAGCTGCGTCCAATTTCAACTTCGGCAGTTAGACCTTCGATAATGCTTCTTGCTCTATCAATTCCTTTAGCAGAAGTGGAAGAAATGCTAACAAGACCGCTATCGTCGATATCGATTTCAACACCGGTTTCTTCGATAATGGCGCGAATTTGTTTTCCTCCCGGTCCAACTACGGTACCAATCTTGCTTGGTTTGATCTTGATCGTTTCAATGCGAGGAGCATACTCAGAGAGTTGAGTATTGGCTGTTGGACAGACTTCTAGCATCTTATTCAAAATGTGAATTCGTCCTTCTTTGGCTTGCTCTAGAGCTTCGCGCATGATGTTGACAGTGATACCTTCCACTTTGATGTCCATTTGGAATGCTGTGATCCCTTCGCTATCACCGGTAATCTTAAAGTCCATATCTCCAAGCGCATCTTCAATTCCGAGAATATCAGATAAAACGACATGACGATCTTTTTCAAGGATGAGTCCCATTGCGATTCCGGACACAGGGCGTTTGATAGGCACCCCGGCATCCATCATTGCTAGGCAGCCACCACAAACTGATGCCATTGATGATGAACCGTTAGACTCAGTAATGTTGGATTCCACGCGGATGGTGTAAGGAAATTGATCTTGTGCGGGTAGAACGGCATTTAGTGCGCGCTCTGCAAGCTTTCCATGTCCAATTTCGCGCCTTCCTGGAGGACCAAAACGTCCAACTTCACCCACAGAAAATGGAGGGAAGAAGTATTGTAGATAAAAGCGCTTTAAGCCATCGCCATCAAGCGTTTCGAAACGTTGGGCCATGCTTTCTCCACCTAACGTGCAAACAGCAATGGTTTGTGTTTCACCTCTTGTGAAAAGAGAACTGCCGTGTGTGCGAGGAAGTAGGGCTTGTTCGATATCAATAGCACGGATGTCACGAGTTCCACGACCATCAGAGCGTCGTTTTTCGTCGAGAATCATTTTACGTAGATAGTGAGATTGAATTTTTTTGAAAGCCATTTTGACTTCAGTAGCATCAAGAGCGGACTCTTCTCCTTCCGGGAATAGTGTCGACTCAACTTTTTCTTTAATGCTAGCGAGCTCTTCTTCGCGCGATTGTTTATCGGCAATTTGTAATGCTTTTTCTATAAGCGTTTTTGCTATGGGTTCGACAGCATCAAAAACTTCTTGTGGAATCTTGCGTATCGTAGAGCGATCTTTAGGTTTACCCACTTCATCTTGCCACTCTTTCATCGCTTTGCAGATGATTTGGATAGATTTGTGACCGGCTTCAATTGCTTCGATAACCTGCTCTTCCGTTAAGAAATCGCAGTATCCTTCAATCATAAGAACAGCGTCTTCCGTACCGGCAATCATTAAGTCGAGTACTGACTTTTCCATTTGCTCGTTGGTAGGGTTGATGATGAATTCATTATCCAGCATCCCGACGCGTACGGCACCCACGGGCTTAACGAGAGGAATATCGGAAATAACTAACGCGGCAGATGCTGCGCAGATTGCTAAAGGTTCCGGGCTGTTAACACCATCGTAGGACCAAACAAAGTTGAGGACCTGTACATCGTCAGTATAACCATCTTCAAACATAGGTCTTAAAGGGCGGTCAATAAGGCGGCACATTAGTGTTTCACGTTCTGTAGGTCTGCCTTCTCGTTTAAAAAAGCCTCCAACGGTTTTTCCCGCAGAGAAAAATTTCTCTTGTTAATCTACCCTGAGGGGCATGAAGTCTCTTATAGCTGTTGGATCTGATGAAGCAGTTACAGCAGTAAAGATGACGGTGTCGCCAGAGCGCACGATGACAGAGCCATTGGCTTGTTTGGCAATTTTTCCTGTTTCGAATGAAATGGTCTGATTTCCGACCTT
>JAJFMB010000195.1 GCA_021772355.1 Chlamydiota bacterium
GGGGTTACGAGAAAATCGATTACACAGATGCATCATGGGATTCAGATGCCTATGCTAACACCCCAGTTTATACCATTCATCGCCGGCTTATCTGCCAGTTGACACAGCGATTGAAGTCGGTTATCAGTGATGCAAGATAAAGCTCTTCCCGATATCCAAATGATTCTTTCTGAAAGATTGAGTTATTTGGTTATCGGGATTGTTTTAACTATACTCTCTTCTGCTGTCGCTTACGCTATCAAGTTTTACAAGTTTTCTGATAATAAGACAGCCTCCTATCCGCCTCATTTTTTCATTCAAACGGTTGGAGCTTTCGCGCTCTTTTTCTTTGTAGAATTGTTTATTGTTCCAACGATTTCGTTGTTGTGGATGTATTTTTATCAAGTAAAAGAGCTTACGCTCTATCAGCAGGGATGGATCAATAATTTTTCGATAATAGTGGTGGCTTTGGCTACAGCTTTTTATAGCTTTTCATTACCGGAACCATCAAAAAAGAGCCTTTTTGGATTAAATTTCTTCAAGGGTTCTGAGAGAAAACTCAAGGATTTTCTGTTTGGAATGCTTACGTGGTTTATTAGCTATCCAATTGTGATCGTTGTGAGCCAATTGCTTGCTATTGTTGTTCTCTACCTCTTTCAGGAGCCTCATGTCGACCAGGTCGTTGTGCAACATTTAAAAGCAATGGCACAGTTTCCTTTGGTGTTCTCCTTAATGGTCCTTTCAATCGTCATCTTTGCTCCATTATGTGAAGAAATTTTGTTTAGGGGGTTTTTACAAACATGGCTTAAGCATCATCTTGGCTTGAAGGGGGCAATTGTCGTCTCATCGATAGTATTCGCTTCGTTTCACTTCTCACTCGCGCAAGGGATCGATAATATTGAACTGCTCACATCTCTTTTCATCCTTTCGTGCTTTTTGGGATTTATCTTTGAAAAAAATGACTCCCTATTAGCGCCACTTGGCTTGCACATGTTCTTTAATTTTATAGGAACAATGATGATATATTATCAGACATAATAGGTTGTAGATGAAAAAAATAATCACGATTCTTAGTTTCTCTCTCTATTTGAATTTAGGATATTCCCTAGATTTGTTTCGCCTCTCGGAGGGAAACAACTCTTTTGCATTAACTATTTATCAGGAGCTGTCAAATCAGCATGATAACCTCTGCATAT
Organism: Chlamydiota bacterium; assembly: GCA_021772355.1. Classification (GTDB taxonomy): domain Bacteria; phylum Chlamydiota; class Chlamydiia; order Chlamydiales; family JAJFMB01; genus JAJFMB01. Next base: position 1,176 of record JAJFMB010000195.1, read on the forward strand.
CTCCTTATAGCCTCACGTCTGCGCTTAGTATGACCTACGTGGGAGCTAAAGGAGAAACAAAGGAGCAGATGGCGGTGGTTCTTCATTATGATAAAGATCCTTTGACCGTGAGCGGTGGATTCTCCTTAATCAACCAGCACCTAATGAGTACCGGTTGCATTCCGCAGGTCGAAATCGCGAACTCTCTTTGGATTCAAGAAGAACAAACTCTTCTTCCTGATTTTTTAGAAGTAATAACTCGAGATTATTTTTCTGGGATACATTTGGTCGATTTTGTGTCGCTTCCCCAACAAACACTAGAAAATATCAACTTTTGGGTTAGTCAGTGCACGCATGGAAAAATACCTGTGCTTCTATCTGCGCAAGATATCTCTCCTGATACGAGATCAGTCCTGGTAAATACAATCTACCTTAATGCCGAGTGGGACTCTCCTTTTGATCCGCATAAAACGAACGAAAGTCCTTTCTACCTTGATAATGGCGAAGTGAAACAAGTTCCTATGATGCACAAGCTTCATACTTACCCCTACTTAAGGAATGAGCGCTATGCCATGCTACAGCTCCCTTACCGCGTTGATCATTGCGGTATGTGCAGTCTTGCTTGCATCATCCTCTTACCGCATGAAGATCAATCCTTAAAAGAAGTAGAAGAGACTTTGACTGATGAAGATATTCAACAACTCTTTAGCGGAATGAGACCACTGCGACTTTCGGTGTCCCTTCCTGTGTTTACATTGGAAGGGTCTTATCAGCTCTCAACTCCCTTGCAAAAGATGGGAATGATTGACCCTTTTTCTTGCCAAGCAGACTTTTCCGGCATGACTGGATTACCAGAATTTTTCATCAGTACTGTTGTGCAAAAAACCTTTCTTGATTTTACTGAAAAAGGCACTGAAGCAGTGGCTGCGACAGGTGTTGCGATGGATATGAAGTGCATACCTGATCATTCAAGGCCGGATATTTTTCGTGCTGACCGTCCTTTTATTTTTTTCATCGTAGACCAAAGAACGCATACGATTTTATTTATGGGGAAGTTATCAAATCCTGCATAATAAATAATTTACTTGTTTTAATTTAAAGAAATATTGTGAAAATGTTTGCGTTGATACCAAGATTTATATTGAAATAAATGGTTGTTTTTGTTATATTCAACCGAATATTTTCGCTTTAAAAAATAGCAATAGTGATGGTTGTAAGAACATTCCCATATAAAGTTACTTCTTTTGGACTCTCTGATGTTGGTCTCATTCGAGATAACAATGAAGATGTTTGGTATGAAATGCCTGATACTGGTTTTTATATTTTAGCTGACGGAATGGGAGGACACCAGTCCGGTGAAATTGCCGCTAAAGAGGCGGTCAGTCATATGTGTTCACTTGTGAAGAAAAATATTGGATCTCAACTCTCGCTTCAAGGCATTATTGGGACTATTAGAAAGGCAATTGAAGATACAAATCGCTTAGTGCATAAAAAAAGCAAGCTAGAGCAGGTTCTACATGGAATGGGAACAACGTTATGCTGTATGTATTTTCATTCAAATACGTTAGTTTATGGGAACGTAGGAGATAGTCGCATCTATCGCTTGCGTAATCGTAAGATAGAGCAATTGACTATCGATCATACTTTAGCTAAAGATCTAGAACTGATTGGTGAACGATCTCCTAAAGGAACTTCTTGTAAAAATATTATTACAAAAGCGATAGGAACGGAACCTGACGTTGACCCTTCCGTCTATGAATGTGATGTGTTGTTAAACGACATATATTTGATGTGTTCAGATGGACTTTCTGATTTATTATCGGACGGAGAAATTGAGGCGATTCTCAACCATTCTCCTACAATTCAAGAAGCTGCTTTTGAACTTGTCGACCACGCAAAAGCAAATGGTGGACATGATAATGTGACAGTTGTCTTAACACAAGTAAGCATAAAAAATGAAAAAGAAAGTATACCTCGATCATAATGCTACTACTCCTTTAGATCCAAGAGTCAAAAATGCAATTCTTGGTGAGCTTGAGTGCGATCACGGTAACCCATCTAGCATTCACGCTTTCGGCAAATCTGCAAAAAGCCGTCTTATTAATAGCCGTAGAAAAATCGCAGAATACTTACAAGTTAAAATGCATGAAGTGATCTTTACGTCCGGTGGGACAGAAGGGATCAATATGGTTATGCGTGGTGTCTTTGGTTGCTCAACTAAAGGACATCTTATTACATCTGATTTAGAGCATGCTTGCAGTTATACGACTGCTCAGTATCTTGAATCAACAGGTGTTGACGTGACTTATCTTCAATCCGATTTGACTGGGGCTGTAACGCCTGAAGCTGTAGCAGCAGCAATTCAACCGGGCACACGTTTAATCTCATTGATGGCAGTCAACAATGAAACGGGAGTTAAAACAGATATTGATGCTATTGCCAAGATAGCTGAAAATGCGAACATTCCATTTCTCGTTGATGGCGTTGCTCTTTTGGGCAAGGAGTCTTTTTCTATACCGGATGGTGTATCAGCTATTTGCTTTAGTGGTCACAAACTTCATGCCCCTCAGGGAATCGGTTTTTCCTTTATACGAGGCAATTTCAAGTTTGCTCCATTGGTGAGTGGGGGAGCTCAGGAATACCAACGGCGTGGAGGGACAGAAAACTTTTTTGGTGCCATTGCTATAGGAGAAGCTGTGAGTTTTTTAGCAGATGAACTTCCTGCTGCTTCAAAGCGCATGGAGATGCTAAGAGATCGACTAGAAAGAGGTCTTATTGATAAACTTCCCGATGTTATTATCAATGGATCGGGTCCTCGTATTTGCAATACTTCTAATATGAGCTTTCTTGGTGTTGAGGGGGAATCACTCCTTGCCTATTTGGATATGGAAGGGATCGCCGTAAGTCATGGATCTGCTTGTGCTGCAGGAGCCTTAGAACCTTCTCGGATTCTGCTCAACATGGGAATTTCTCGTGAATGTGCAGCCTCTTCCATCAGATTTTCACTAAGTCGTTTTACAACGCTAGAAGAGATCGATTATACGATCGATGTTGTCGCTTCTATTGTTTCCAAGCTTCGATCGATGATTTCGAAAGTATAATCACATTACAGTTTACTTATGATAGTAACGCTTTTAACTTCAAGAAGCGATGTTTCTTTTACAGTAAGAGTAAAAGGGCCGAGGTCAACGCTGTCACCAGCTAGAGGATCATGGCCAAGTTCTTCGACCATAACTTGAACAAGACTCATTTCTTCGCGGGGATCAAGAATGACATTAAATTGACGGTTAAATTCTGCGACTTTCATTTCCCCTGGAAATGTCCGCTCAATGACTTGTTGCGCCATTTCCTTTCTGGGGAAAATGGCTTTTGCTTTTCCGAAGATTTCATTTATCACGTGGTCTAGATCGACAATCCCTACCGCTTGACCATGTTCATCGAGAATAACTGCAACTGTCTGATTGTTGCGACGAAATTGCTGTAGAATCTGCATGATTTGGGTGTGTTTTGTGACAAACCAAGGGTGCTTCGCATAATCGCGTATACGTCGGGTGACGGGCGGACGGATCAGATCTCTTGGTAATGCAATACCGATAATATTGGCTTTATTTTGGTGAAAGATTGGGACGTAATTAATGTCGTGCTCAAGCATAAGATTATGCATCTGAGCAACTGTAGCATTAGATGGCAGCATTGGAACTGTTTTTAGTGGCTGCATAATTTGCTGTGCTGTCTTCATGCGTAGTGTGAAAATATTTGAAGAAATAATATTAAAGTCTTCGCTCTCAGTATCTGAAGGTAAGTCTTCTTGCTCTTCTAGAATTTTTTGCAATTCGTCCTGAGATAAAAAGATATTGGCATTTTCCTCGCGTCCACCAGTGACAAGCTGGCATAATTTTGTGATGCCACGGACAATCCATAAAAGCGGGGTCATGACCACTGCTGATGCGTAAAGGAAGGGGACACCTAACATCCCGACATTTTCCGGATAGGTGCGTGCTGCAAACATTGGGGCCAATTCTCCAAAAATCAAGACGAGTGCGACCTGAGTAAGAGGAGCAAGGTCAGGACTTAAACCGATTGACGCATAGAATTCCCGTCCGCATTCGGAGCTGATTACATTAGCAAGATTGACACCGATAAGTGTTGTGCCGAAGAGTTTTGTTGGATGCTGTAAAAGATCTTGTAACCAAAGCGCTCGTTTGTTTTTTTTGCTAACAAAATAATGAAGTCTAACCTTATTGAATGAAACGCAAGCCATTTCCATCATGGAGTAAAATGCTGAGAAAATGATCGCGATGAAATTGAAAACCATCCACCAAAAAGCGGCTTCTAAATTCATTTAATCCCTTTCCTTAATTTTCGAACGTACAGGCGTTTAATACGATTAGGTTCACTCGAAAGCACTTGAAATAGAAAACTATCTGTTTCGAATGTCGATCCACTTTTTGGAATTGTTCCCATTTGTTCTGTTAACCACCCGCCAATCGTTACCATGTTAGTAGGACTTGTGAGATGGGCATCAAAGAGCTGGTTAAAGTCTGTTAGTTCGAGCTTGCCACTGGCGATGATTTCATTTTTTCCAGCTTTGGTATAGAGGCCAAGCTGGTCCCGCCTATCAACAATTTCTCCAACTACAATTTCCACGAGATCTTCTCTTGTAACTAAACCGGAGATAGAGCCGTACTCATCCACTACTATTGCAATGACATTTTTAGTTTCATCTAGCTGCTTGAGCAGGGTGCGCGCTAATGTTGTTTCAGGAACAAAGAAGGGTTTAGTTAAGAGGGATATAACGTCCATTGGTTGTTTCATTTC
>JAJFMB010000196.1 GCA_021772355.1 Chlamydiota bacterium
GCATTGGAAAGAGGCAGATTGTGAAGCAGATCCACTTTGGCGGGGGTACGCCGACGAAGTTGACAGCAGAGCAGCTGGAGAGAATATTAAATTCATTGCATTCACATTTTACCTTTGAAGAGGCGGAGATTTCGATTGAGATCGACCCGCGGACGGTGAGTGAAGATTGCGGGGAGAAGCTGAAAAAGATCCGTCAGATGGGGTTTAACCGCGTCAGCTTTGGCGTACAGGACACTAATGAAAAGGTACAAGAGGCGGTAAGACGGCGGCAGAGCTATGAGATGACCAGGAAGACTTTCGAGTGGGCTAAAGATTTGGGATTTTTTGGGATCAATATCGACCTTATCTATGGGCTTCCCTACCAGAGCGCTCTAACCTTTCAGAGGACGGCGGAGCAGATTGCCAAGCTTAGACCCGATCGGATCGCCCTTTTCTCCTATGCCAAGGTGCCATGGCTAAAAAAACATCAGCTGGCGATGAAAGATGAGACGCTCCCCTCTGTAGAGGAGAAGTTTTCCATCTATCTTACTGCGCGGCAGATTTTTATTGATGCAGGTTATCAGCCACTTGGAATGGATCACTTTGGGCTTCCAGAGGATCCTCTCGCTAGAGCCTATCAAGAGGGACGGCTCCATCGAAATTTCCAGGGCTACACGTTACAGGGGGCCAAAGATATGGTCTCATTTGGCGTGACAGCTATTGGTGAGGTGGGCGATGGCTACTTCCAAAATGTGAAGGATTTAGATGAGTATTATCAGATGATTGATCAGAGAATCTTACCGGTGAGGCGGGGGCTGCTTCTGAGTGAAGATGACAAGAGACGAAAGTGGACGATCTGGCGCTTGATGTGTCAGTTTGAGCTGGATAAGAGGGATTTTGAAGCGCTGTTTGGCCTCAAATTCGACCGCTATTTTGCTGAAGAACTAAAAGAGATTGCCCCTTTCATCGAAGAGGGGTTGATGGAAGATGGGGAGTCACAGCTAAAAATCTTAAGAAGTGGTAGACTCTTTGTTAGGAACTTAGCCGCTCCATTTGACCGTATTTTACGCAATGAACAGGTGAAGAGCCGCTTCTCATCGGCAATCTGAAGATTGTACTAAAAATGGGATTGAACCTAGAGTGATGATTATAACCCATATTTAAGACCCTAAAGGATGACCCTATATGTTTGATAAGTTCACCAACCGTGCGAAACAGGTGATCAAGCTGGCCAAAAAGGAGGCGCAGCGACTCAACCACAACTACCTTGGCACAGAGCATGTCCTTTTAGGACTTCTTAAACTAGGGCAGGGCGTTGCGGTCAACGTGTTGCGTAATCTCAACATCGACTTTGACACTGTCAAAGCTGAGGTGGAGAAAGTGGTCGGCTTTGGCCCTGAGATTCAAGTCTATGGCGATCCGGCGCTGACAGGAAAGGTGAAAAAGGTCTTTGAGTTTGCCAACGAAGAGGCGGCTAACCTCAACCATAACTATGTCGGCACCGAGCATCTTTTATTGGGACTTTTAAGACAGACTGATGGAGTCGCCGCCCAAGTGTTAGAGAACCTCAACGTCAATTTAAAAGAGGTGAGAAAAGAGGTTCTAAAAGAGCTAGAGAACTTTAACCTCCAGCTTCCACCTCTCGGATCTCCCGGGGCTCCCCCACCGCCGAGCGGCGCTAGAGGCTACGAAAAGGGCGGCGCTGCCGGCTCTGATAAGATGCCGGCGCTCAAGGCGTATGGCTTAGACCTCACGGAACGCTACCGCGAAGGGAAGATGGATCCCGTCATCGGTCGCAAAGAGGAGGTCGAGAGACTCATCTTAATCCTCTGCCGCCGCCGTAAGAATAACCCGGTCCTCGTCGGTGAGGCGGGTGTTGGTAAGACCGCTATCGTTGAAGGGCTCGCTCAGGCGATTTCCAAAGGAGATGTGCCCGACACACTTCGTAAGAAGAAGCTAATTAGCCTCGACCTTGCTTTGATGATTGCCGGTACAAAGTATCGCGGTCAGTTTGAAGAGCGCATCAAGGCGGTGATGGATGAGATTAAGAAGAATGGGAATGTTCTTCTCTTTATTGATGAGCTGCACACCATCGTAGGGGCCGGCGCGGCTGAAGGAGCGATCGACGCTTCCAATATCTTAAAGCCGGCGCTCTCTCGTGGAGAGATTCAATGTATCGGCGCCACAACGGTCGATGAGTATCGCAAGCATATCGAAAAAGATGCCGCTTTAGAGCGTAGATTCCAGAAAATTACTGTGGCGCCACCGTCTGTCGATGAGACTATACAGATTCTTCAGGGCCTTAAATTAAAATATGAAGAGCACCACAAATGTATCTACACGCAGCAGGCGATCGAGGCGGCAGCTACCATGTCAGATCGCTATATCTATGGCCGCTTCCTCCCCGATAAGGCGATCGACCTGCTCGATGAGGCGGGCGCCAAGATGCGCATCTCAATGATGAACCAGCCGCAAGATATCGCCAATTATGAGGTAGAGATCGAAGATATTCGTCTCAAAAAAGAGGAGGCGATCAGCAAGCAGGAGTATGAGAAGGCGGCGAAGCTGCGCGACAAGGAGAAGACTTTAAGAGAGGAGCTTCAGCAGATTAAGTCAGAGTGGGAGGTCAATAAAGAGGAGCATGAGGTGATCGTTGAAGATGAAGATGTCGCCACTGTGATTGCAAAACAGACCGGTATTCCGATTCAGAGGCTCACCGAAGAGGAGACTAAGAAGGTCCTCAAGATGGAAGAGGATCTTAAGCATAGTATCGTTGGCCAAGATGAGGCGCTCAAGCAGGTCTGCCGTGCGATTCGCCGCAGCCGCGCTGATATCAAAGATCCTAACCGTCCCATCGGTGCCTTCCTCTTTTTAGGGCCGACCGGTGTTGGAAAGACTCTACTAGCTAGACTTTTAGCCTCTCAACTCTTTGGCGGTGAAGATGCGCTGATCCAGGTCGACATGTCTGAGTATATGGAGAAATTTGCGGTGAGCCGTATGACAGGATCGCCTCCAGGCTATGTCGGCCATGAAGAGGGGGGGCAGCTGACCGAGCAGGTGAGACAGCGCCCCTATTCTGTCGTTCTCTTTGATGAGATTGAGAAGGCGCACCCTGATGTGATGGATCTGCTCCTGCAGATTCTTGAAGAGGGGCGTCTGACAGACTCTTTTGGACGAAAGATCGATTTTAGAAACACTGTCATCATCATGACCTCCAACCTCGGAGCTGATCTGATCCGCAAAAGCACAGAGGTGGGCTTTGGTGCTAAAGATGATCATATCGACTACGATACAATCAAAGATAAGATCCAAAGCGCTGTGCAGAAGCACTACAAGCCTGAATTCTTAAACCGTCT
>JAJFMB010000197.1 GCA_021772355.1 Chlamydiota bacterium
GTAGGAGGCAACGGCTAAATCCCATCTGCTTTGCCTCTTTAATGCGACTTTCGATTCGAGGTACACTGCGAATCTCTCCCCCCAGTCCCACTTCGCCAATGACAATGGTTTCAGGATCGACGAAACGATTGCGAAAGGATGAGGCAATTGCCACTAAAATCCCTAAATCTATACTTGGCTCGGCAATGCGGAGACCGCCGGCAATAGAAACGAACACATCACAGCGAAAAAGCTGATACTTCATCCGTTTTTCTAATACTGCAAGCAGCAGTGCGAGACGATTTTGATCAAAACCGGCGGAACGTCGCGAAGGGGTACTGTACGCTGTGTCAGATACCAATGCTTGCGCCTCTACTAAAATAGGTCGCGTACCTTCCAGTGTCGCGATAATGGTAGAGCCTATCACTTTTTTCATCCGCTCTTCTAGAAAGATTTGAGAGGGATTCAGCACTTCTTTAAGTCCCAAAGACTGCATTTGAAAGACAGCAATCTCATCAGTAGGGCCAAAGCGATTTTTTACCACGCGAATCATGCGAAAGTTATGCTGTTTATCACCCTCGAAATAAAGTACGGTATCGACTAAGTGTTCTAAAACACGAGGACCGGCAATTTCTCCCGATTTTGTGACATGGCCAATAAGGAAAGTCGCGATCCCTTTGTTCTTAGCCATGTGCATAAACTCAGCGGCATTCTCACGCACCTGAGACACAGAGCCGGGCGCTGAGGTAATTTCGTCTTTATAAACAAGCTGAATCGAATCAACAATAAGGATGTCGGGATTCACCTGATCGATCTGCTGTTTGATCCGTCCCATATTGGTTTCACAAAGCAGTAGGAGATTATCGCTATCAACCTGCAAACGGCGCGCACGCATAGAGGTTTGCTCGATCGATTCCTCACCTGAAACATACAGCACTGTCAAGCCCTGCTTTGCCAATGTATGTGAAAGCTGCAGCATTAGAGTCGATTTGCCGATTCCCGGCTCTCCTCCCACTAACAAGAGTGACCCCGGAACCAAACCCCCTCCAATCAAGCGATCGAATTCTCCCAGTTCTGTACGGATACGGGGCGTTTCAATATGTGCAATTTCTTTAAGCTTTAAGGGGCGGCTAACTGTTGCTGTGGCTGACGCGTAGCGCTGAGAAGGAGGAAGCTCCACCTCTTCATGCAAGCTATTCCATTGATGACATTGCGGGCACTGTCCCGCCCATTTTAGTTGTTTGTGACCACATTCTGAACAGTAATAAACACTTTTAGCTTTTGCCACCATAATCAGACTTGATTGGTTAAAATTTTTAAGCGAGTTAAAGCATCTTGAGCGGCAGATTGCTGCGCTTCCTTTTTCGAAGTTCCCTCACCTCTTCCCAACTCGCGGTCATTAATACTAACAATAATGCGAAAAGTCTTATTGTGATCCGGTCCGGACTCACTAATTACCTGATAATCGGGGGGACGCTGAAAGTTTTTTTGGCACCAATCTTGTAACAGCGCTTTCCAATTGCGCACCGGTTGCTTCAGAATACCTTCTATACTGTCACTAAAATGCTCGAAAAGAAATTTACTCGTCGCTTCAATTCCACCATCCAAATAAATGGCGCCGATAATTGCTTCGAAAAGATCAGACAAAATCGAGGTCCTTCCACGACCGTAATTAACGCGCTCGCCTTTCCCCATAAGAAGGTAAGATTCGATATCGAGCTTCTGCACATACTCCATACAAGATGAAGCTTCTACCAAACGGGATCGCAAATACGAGAGCTGTCCTTCGGGTGTGTCAGGAAACCGACGATAGAGATAATCAGCAATCAACATTCCCAAGATGGAATCACCCAAAAACTCTAACCGCTCATTGTGGTCGTTCACTTCTTTGTGCTCATTGATAAATGAGCGATGAACAAAAGCTAAAACTAAAAGCTCTCGATTCTTAAAAGAGTGCCCTAATTTTGCTTCAATTTCTAAAGCTTTTTGTAGTAGTGTTTCCAATGGAGCCATATGAAAAGTTATACCCTACACTCCCTATTTTCTGCCATAGCTGTATTTTTCACGGTAGAATTGTACAGTAATCCCTCATTGCCTTGGACTGATGAGCACCAAATCATCATGGTACAAGAAGCAAAAAGAGTTCTTGAGGAACAACAAAAAAATTTCCCAAACTTCGAGTATCCCATTGCCTGCGAGCAATGTCTTCTCGATTTGTTCCCCGACCAGAAGATCATCATCTTCACCTACGGCAGCTTGCTTTGTAAAGAATCCGCTGCTCGCACGTTGAGCAAAGAGGCGCTAAAAACTTTTCGACTCGCTGTTGCTTTTGGTGCCATCCGTGTCTTCGACCGTGATGTCCCTCTTTCCACCCGCTGGGGCCCTGTCAAAAAAAATGAAACCGGCATGCTCAATCTATGGAAAGATCCCGATCTTAACAAAATCGTCAACGGAGCCATTATCAAAGTCGATAAAAAAGACCTGCACCGTTTAATCCAAAGAGAACAGGGCTACGACCTCGTTCCAATTCCCGTTGTTCTTTGGAACGAAGCTCTCAATTCCGGCCCGGAACACCCCCGCATCTTTATGGCACACACGTTCCTAGCCTCCAAAGAACACCGCAACAACTCCGTTTACACCAAATCCCCTATCCAACCCGTTAAAGGATACGCCAACATGGTCAAAGACGCGGCTGCGTCCTACGGCACACCCTACTTAAAGCTTTGGATGGCTACAACTTTCCTCTCTGATGGAGCAACTCCCTATGCTAAATTTAAATAAAATCTGCGCAGTAATTTTTATTACCTTTTTCCAAGTATCATCATTAGCCGCACTAGATGAAGATCTCCGGATTTACCCCTCTTCAGGAAAGAGAAGTCACCAAAATTTTTGTCGCAAAACACCCTGAGCTGAAGGGGTATGTGATCAAAATCTATCTTGACACTTATCGAACCAGAGGAAAAGAACCCCCTCTCATATATTATATTACAAGAGCAAAAGGAGCTGCGCTTATCCAAACCTCCATTGATTCATTAGAAGCATCAGAAACTTTCAAAACCCCAAGAAAATGGATCTATCCCCTACCGGAACATGTTTCATCATCAAAGGATCCTACTCACCATTTTCTTTTGATCGTTGAGGATATGGGAATTCTTCCTAGAAAGGATAACTGCCAAAAATGGAAATGCCTTCGAGATCACCAAACGCTTGACCTGCTCCATACAATTGTAAAAGAAAACGGATTACACGATAGCCTCACCGCTCCAAACATTCCCTTTTGTCACGATGGAAAAATAGCCTTCGTCGACACAGCTGTTAATTTACGTTGGCCTGTCAGATACAGCAAATTAGACAAATACCTTAATCCAAAAATGAGAGCCTACTGGCAAAAATTATCATCTAGAGAAAATGCTAAATGACAAATCCAATTACATCTTACATAGAGAAGGATCCAAGCAGTGCAGAAATGCTGAAGAAAGAATAGTAGCTAGCTCAAAGCAAAACCAGATGTTTGGCCTCAGATTAAGTCACAATCACGGTTATTAACAAAAATTCCTTTGTTCGTTTAATCCCCAATGACTTATCATAGTTGGCATTATGAAACTCATTATCGACACAGCCCATCAAGAGTATTTTCAAACAAACGGTTATGTGCAGTTTGAACAGGTGTTGACACCTGAAAAGATCGCCTTTATTAATAAATATTTTCATAAAGACACGCGAGATAATTGGCGAAAAGTCAGAGACTTCAATAAAAATATCTCCCAACGGCAGCTCGCTAAAATCGCCGCTGAGCTGACAAAATACGGAACGATTCGGATGGGGTATGATCAATTCCTAAAAACCCCTATCTCCTTTCCGTCCGAATCTTCACTAAGTGAAGTAAGTTGTTTACAGGGTATACCTTGTGCATTGCTCATCTGTCTAAAAGACAGCGAGGATGATCACGAGATTTTCCCAACACATGCAGGAGACATCTCCTTTATCCATCCTAAAGTCCCACTTCCATGGGATCAACTCAATCTTTTAGGGGATCTCTCATATTTACTGATTGTCTATACACATGAGCGAGGGGTGTACCATCGAGAAGATCGCGACCCCTTCACCCACCAACTTAAAGAGTTCGGCTACTCTTACGGCGATAGACTGAAGGATGAATTTAATCCTATTCTCTACTCATGAATGTTCTCGACACCGGAATTTCTAGTGCCAATGAAAACATGCGCCTTGATGTGCAGTTATTGGAAGAGCTGAAAAATCATTCCGAATGCCTGCTACACCTCTACGAGTGGCAAGGGAAGTGCGCAACATACGGCCACTTTATTGATCCCAATAAATACCTACAAGCCGATGAAACCAAGAAATATCAATTAGAGCTTGCCAAACGCCCGACCGGGGGAGGGATCATTTTTCATTGCTGGGACTTCACCTTCTCCTTTTTAATTCCCAAATGCCATCCTCGACTCTCCACGAATACATTAGAAAACTACGCCAACGTGAATACTGTCGTTAGAACTGCAATCAAAGAATTTTTAGGCACACACGACAATCCTCAGCTCATGGTACAAAGCCAGGAATGCTCCCCTTTTTGCATGGCAAAACCTACGATTTATGACGTAATGTTGGACGGAAAAAAAGTTGGCGGTGCTGCACAACGACGCACAAGGCACGGCATCCTCCATCAAGGCAGCATCTCCTTGTTCCCTCCGGATGAAGTGATGCTTAAAGACCTGCTCAACGAAAAAGTAGTCCAAGCGATGCAAATGAACAGCTGCTCCCTGCTTTCTCATTCAAATGACAGGGACGATACAAAAAATATATTGAAATCTCTTTTACTTTTTCACTTTAAAAAATTCTGATTTTCCTTGGTTGTAAAGCAGGCTCTTTGATAGCATTATACTTAATCTGAGAAGAGTGGAGAAAAAATGTTAAGCTTCTTTCGTAAATACCAGCAATTTTTTTATGGAATTATCACCGTTGTC